>JADFXK010000064.1:10788-14621 GCA_015233625.1 Deltaproteobacteria bacterium
AGTAGGTGGTGGTGTTGAAGTCGGATGAAACCAGCGGTGCAGTGTTATAATGGATTATGCCCTTTAAAGGCCCTTCAGCCGCGGTGCGGACAGCCTGGTTGACCTGCTCAATGGTCACGTCTTTGGCGACTTCGACGACCAGATCGACCAAGGATACGTTGGGCGTGGGTACCCGGATGGACAGGCCGTCCAATTTGCCTTTCAACTCCGGGAGGACCAGGCCTACGGCCGTGGCCGCGCCGGTGGTCGTGGGGATCATGGCCATGCCGGCGGATCGCGCCCGACGCCAGTCGCTGTGGAGATTGTCCAACAGGCGCTGGTCCATGGTGTAGGAATGGATGGTCGTCATCAGGCCTCTGATAATGCCGAAATTTCTATGGATGACACTGGCCATGGGCGCCAGACAGTTGGTGGTGCAGGAGGCATTGGAGATGACATGGTGTTCCTTGGGGTCATAGGTCCCTTCATTGACGCCGAGGACAAACGTACCGTCAACCTTTTTGGCCGGGGCACTGATGATCACTTTTTTGGCTCCGGCGGTCAGGTGCTTGGCCGCGGCATCCCGGTCTTTGCATCGGCCGGTGGATTCCACCACCACGTCAACGCCCAGGTTTTTCCAGGGGAGATCCGTGATGTCGCCGGTGACTTTGAGGACTTTGATTTTGTTCTTGCCGACGAGAATGGTATCACCATCGACCGCCACATCCTCTTTGAGGGTTCCATGGACCGTATCGTACTTGAGTAGATGAGCCAACTGGGCCGGTTCACCCAAATCATTGGCGGCTAAGACGTCAATATCGGCGCCCTTATTCAAAATAGCCCGCATGACATTTCGTCCGATCCGTCCAAATCCGTTGATGCCTACTTTAATTCCCATTGTTGACTCTCCTTATCAGAAAGGTAAGATATTTTAATTAAGTGATGCTCCCGGCCATAATTTACCGGGCATCCGGGGGCTCTAACCCCGACTACCGCCTTGACATCAGCATCTTGCCCGTTAAGTTTGGCGTATCGTCTAATGACGAAGCCAACCTGCCGTTTTATCAAAAAATTGAGGCAGTATAAGCAAAACATATCGTAAAAAATGAAATCCCCGGGGCCGGGTCGGTCGCATGGGCGCGCTCACGGCGCGTCTCGGCAGGTCCTCAAATTGGGGTGGCGTTCAGTCCGCCTGATCAGGCTTAAGGTCTGGTGAATCCATGACCAATTAGATCATCGCCAAACTTGGGCTTCCACTATAAAAAAAATCGTTTGATTCGTCAATCTTTAAATCGCCGGGTAGGTCATAAAATGGACAAGTAGTCTAAACTCGGGCGATTGGCTTGACCTTCCGATCTTTGAACAGAAGGGACATAATCCGGTCCGGACAATCTCTTCTTGACGATTTCCGGCCGGGCGTGGCATCATTGACGCCTGTTATCCGCATGATCGTTATGAGATCGCGAAAATCAGGTCGGCCGCCTCGCCCAACCGGAGGCATAAAGAAACCTTGGTTGGACGCCTCAGCCCAACTTGACCCGGTCCGCCGAGCAACTGATAACCTGATGTATCAGACGGAAGCAGGCCACTGAGACATGTCGTTTACGTCTGTTTTTGAGAAATAATGTGGCAGGGGGCCGGAGCTGTGAGTGAAAAAGGATAACAACTTATGAAAACCATTGGGATAGTGATTCCCTGGTTTGGCCGCGGTCTCAAAGGCGGAGCTGAGCAACAGGCCTGGCAGGTGGCTTCTCGCCTGGCGGAGCGGGGCCATCAGATCGAAGCCCTGACCACGTGTTGTCGTGAATTTTCATCAGATTGGGCCAAAAATCATTACCGGCCCGGGAATTATGCAGAAGGCAACATCATCGTTCGCCGTTTTCCGGTAGACCGTCGTGACCATAGCCGCTTTAGCCGGGTCAATGCCCGCATGTTGGGGCTTTCGACCGCACAATTGAAACCCGGAGTCAATCCCGTTGCTGATGAGGATTCCGAAATATTCATTAATCATAGCATTAACTCGCGGGCTTTGTTGACCTACCTGAGCGACCATAAGGAACGTTACCACGCCTTTATCTTTATCCCTTACTTGTACGGGCTGATACTTCAGGGGGTCCCGCTGGTCGCCGACCGGGCTTTTCTGCAGCCGTGTCTGCACCATGAAGTCTATGCTTATCTGCCCCAAGTGGCCGGAATTTTCTATCTATGCCGGGGCGTCTTATTTAACAGCGAAGGCGAGATGATTTTAGGCGCCCGTCTCTATGGACCGGCCGTATCCGGAAAAAGTTACATTGTGGGCGAAGGAATCGAGTCATCGGGCGAACATGACCGGAATCTCACCCAGCCGGGCGGATTTGATCTCCAACAGACGCGTTACATCTTGTGTTTGGGGCGAAAAGATCGGACGAAGAACACCCATTTCATAATAAACGCCTTTGCCCGGTTCAAGGAACGTCACCCGGCCACCGACCTGAAGTTGGTATTTGCCGGTCCAGGGGACTTGCCGGTAGGGCCGGCGCCGGACGACGTGAAGGACCTCGGCCTGGTCACCGACCCGGAAAAGGAAGCCCTCCTGGCCAATTGTCTGGCCCTGTTTCAACCAAGTTGCCACGAGAGCTACTCGCGGGTGATTATGGAAGCCTGGATGCATAAGCGGCCCGTGGCGGCCCATCAGGAATGCCTGGCCACCAGGACAGTCGTGGGACGGGCCGACGGCGGTTGGGTAGCTGATACTGAACTTGACTGGGCGGAGTTGTTTTCCAAAATCGACCAAATGGAAGGCGGTGAGTTGACGGCCCGAGGTTGTTGCGGGCATTCCTATGCTCGGGAGAACGCCGACTGGTCGAAAATTATTGACCGGTATGAGAAGATATTGAGGCTTTCGGGTGACGGCCCCGTGGTCACCTTACCTCGACCCAGAAGGCTCGAAGAAATTCATCAACTGCTCCCGGATATCGCGATTGGCGACGACACTACCAATCAGGCCGTGGCCATAAGGAATCACCTGCGAGATCTGGGGTACCGTTCGAAGATATTCGTCCTTCGACCACCGGGCGATCAGATCGCCCATGAGGCGTCAGTCTTAGATAAAACGAGTCTAACCGATAAAGCCGGTGTGATTTATCACCGCTCCACAGGTTCGGAACTGACAGCCGTGGTGGTGGATCATCCGGGGCCCAAGGCCTTGATCTATCAGGATATCACTCCCGCCGAATTCTTTCGGCCATATTATCCGGAACTAGCCAAAATGCTTGAAGACGGCCGTCGTGACCTGCCTCTTCTGGCCAAACATTTTCCTCTGTCGATAGGCATTTCACACCACAGCGCGGCTGAATTGGAGGCTTGCGGCTTCCACCATCCTTACGTCCTCAATCCGACTATATGCCCTGACAAATGGGCCGGTGCTCCTGATCCGACCTTGTTGGCCCGGTTGCAGGACGGCCGGGTAAATCTGCTTTATGTCGGCCGCATTACGCCTGAAAAAAGACAAGATCATTTGCTGGAGTCATTTCATCATTATCTTGCCCTCGATCCATACGCCCGCCTGGTCATCGTCGGCCCCTTTATTGACCATGATCCCTACTATCGACAACTGAGGCAAATCATAAACAGATTAAGCCTGCAAAAACATGTTCTGATGACCGGGCAGGCGAGCGATTCCCAACTCCGGGCCTGCTACCAGACGGCCGATCTCTTCTGGTCAATGAGTGAGCATGAGGGGTTTGGTGTGCCGTTGGTGGAGGCGATGTGGTTTGATGTTCCGGTTTTGGCCTACCATGCCGCAGCCGTGCCTGAGACCATGGGCCGGGCCGGCATATTATTTAATCGAAAAGATAACCTGGCCGAGGTGGCCG
>JADFXK010000065.1:0-7499 GCA_015233625.1 Deltaproteobacteria bacterium
GGTCAGCGAAGCGCCACCCTGAGGTAAATGGTTCCAATGCGCTCAGTACCCTTAACTTAATGACATTGAGTGGCAATAGCCGGGATGGAAGAAGGCCATATGGAAAATTTGAGGAGAAGAAGACGGAAAGATTAAAGTTGTAACATTCCTGTTCGGTGCGGAGGGGCCTGGCGGTTATCCCGCCGGAAGCCTCCACCACCGCTCGAGAAAGGCAACCTTAGTGGGCCCGTGGCCAAAAAGCTAAAGGTGGTACATCTCCCGCGGAAATTCCCTGAGCCTGATTGTCCCAAGGCGCTGGGGCACAAAGAAATGTCATTCTAAGACGGCCCATTTTCTCCTGCCGGCAACCTTCAACCGGGAACCCTACCCGTAACCAGCACAGGTGAGCGCCATGGACACTCGACTACGACCAAATACCGACGGTATATGTGCCCTTGGAAATGGGAGCATGTCCGACCGCGAATTCAAACGACTCCGTGACCTTATCTATGACAAGTGCGGCATCAATCTGCAACCGGTCAAAAAGACCATGCTGACCATGAGGCTCCTCAAACGGTTGCGCGCCCTGGGCATGGCGTCTTTCTCAGAATATTTTGATTACCTATGCCATGCCCAGGGCAATTGGGAAGAATTAGTCCAGATGCTCGACGTCGTCACGACCAATAAGACGGAGTTTTTCAGAGAGTCCATCCATTTCGATTTTTTGTTGAACGAAGCTCTGCCCACCCTGGTCCAAGCCGGGAAAATAGGTCCCAAGAAAAGGCTCGAAGTTTGGAGCGCCGGATGTTCCACCGGCCAGGAACCCTATACTCTGGCCATGGTCTTGTCTAACTACTTTGAACAGCATAGGGTGGGGACTTTTTCCATCCTGGCTACGGATATCTCAACCCGTGTCTTAGCCATCGCCCAGAAAGGAATTTACCCGGAGAGGGAAGCGGATCCGGTCCCTCTCTCGTTAAAGCGAAAATATCTGATGCGAGGCAAAGGGGTGAATACCGGATATTGCCGCGTGGCCCCGGAAGTTCGACGGTCGATCAGGTTTCAGCGGCACAACTTGGTGGACTGCCGGACCTTTGGGATCAGAACTTCGATGGATATCATCTTCTGCCGAAACGTCGTGATTTATTTTGACCGGCCTACCCAGATCAGTCTCTTTGACAAGTTTTACGGCCAACTTACTCCCGGGGGATATCTGTTTGTCGGACATTCAGAGAACTTGCACGGAATCAACAATCGATTTGTGCCCGTGTCCCCTGCGGTGTATCGCAGGCTAGAATGAACCATCGTAGATTCTGGGGCTTGAGTCATGGAATCGATACCTGGAACCCGAAATCAACCATTCGAAACCTGTTTGATCAGCCGTCGATTATCCAGAGCCAACCCGCGGCCAGGGCCAGGGTCAAAATAGTCACCGGAATCCCCACCCTGGCATGTTCGCTCCAGGATATCTTCACCCCCAACATGGCCGCCTGGTCCACCACGATGATATTGGCCAGCGATCCCACAATAAACAAGTTGCCGGCCAGGGTGGAGGATAGGGCCAGCACCGGCCCGGCGATGGGATGTGTGGCCGAAGGAAGCAACAGCATCACCGCCGGCACGTTAGACACCAGATTGGACAGCACCACGCATACCCCGAACAACCAGGCCGGGCTTTCCAACCGGATGCCGCCGACGTCTAAACCGCGCTGCACCAACTCCAGGTTCCCTGATGATTTCATGGCATAATTGACCACAAACAAGGCCAGGAAGAGCACCAGTAGCTGCCAGTCGATCAGGCCGAGCATCTCCCGAGATTGCATCCGCCTGGAACACAGCAGAGCCCCGGCCGCGGTCAGGGCCAATATATCCCTGGGCCAGGGCGCGGCCAGAAATGCGCCGATCAAAGCCAGGAGGATGATTGATCCCTTGGTTGTTTGCCAGGAATTCAGCGGAGTATACACCGGTTCCACCAGATCCGAGTCTTTCTTCCACCGGCCTCCGGTCAGGCCACGGATAACCACCCAGATAATCACCAGCCCTAATACTGCCGGCAACCCCGCCTCCCACAAATAGCCTCGAAAAGAAAGCCGCAGCACCTGCCCAATGAGCATATTCTGCGGGTTGCCGATGAGGGTGGCGGCGGAACCGACGTTCGCGGCACAAGCCAAGGCCAGTAAGAACGGCTTCGGGTCCAGACCTCGCCGGGCACAACTCGACACCAGCACCGGGGTCACGGACAGGCAGACGATATCATTGGCCAACAACGCCGATAAAACCCCAGCCACTCCAATGAGCAAAGCCAGCAGCACCTCAGGTGATATTTTCAGCCCCGCCAACCTCCGAACCAGATGAGAATAAAACCCACCCAGACGGAATTGGGCCGAAACGACCATCAGTCCGAACAGCAGGGCGATGGTTGGAGTGTCTATGGCCCGCAACGCCTCAGCCGTGGTCAGTTGGTCACAGGTCAGCAAGGCAATGGCGCCCAGCAAGGCCACTCCGGTCCGGTCAAGGGCCAGGCCTGGAATCCGGCCCAATATCATGCCGAGATAAACTAAGATAAAGACGGCCAAGACCATTGTGTTCAAATAGATATCTCCTTAAAAAGCGTGTTCCATGTTCCGTGTTACGTGTTGCGGGTCAATGTCATTGACTTAGGGGATAGGGGGTAGGGCAATCACGCCGATTTTTTTTAAAATAGTCAACTCCAAATAAGCCCCAACGGGGCGCTCTAGGTCAGCCCAGGGCAGCGCCCTGGGTAGGGGTGGAGGCTATACAAAATGCCATGTAATGGTTATATAAAACCGCTGGCAATTCCGTACTTCAGCCGTAACCGGATATCCCAATTCAACGGAAATAACATTGGGGGCTGACCGACCTCCTGACCATCCTGCTGACACGTAACCTGCCGTATTTCCCAGGGCGTTGCCCTGGGCTAACCTAGTTCGCCCCTTCGGGGCTTTAGAGGAGCTATCATCAACAGAAAGCTTTTCACCTTAACTTAATGGCATTGTGTTCCGTGTTCCGGGTTTTGAATCTGGTGTTGGATGTGATCACGCGGTTATGCCTCAAACAGCCCCCTGGCGTTTCTTGAATTTAACGGCATGGGAACCCACACTTTTCTGAGTTAGTTAATGAAAGTGAATATTTTCCTATCGAAAGGTAAAGGCACCATTTGTCTTAACAGGCTTTTTTGTGCTTTGCAACCCGCAACACGAAACAGGCAACCCGCAACATCGTCGTTATTTTAGCCAGGTGTCGAATTTGGCTTTTCGTTATGTCAGAATTGTGCTAACCTGCCGCCGCTTGAAGCCAGTCGGTAATCATTTGTCCGGGCCTTCAGCGATGCCGGATGCCTGCCCGTCGTTTATCTAGAGAGGGTAACAAAAATATATGAAACGGAATATCTATCTTAAAATGAAATCTCTGGAAGAAGCCAGGGACATCTTTTTCAAAGCCTTTGATTTGGCCGGCCGGTTGGACACAGAAACTATCCAGGCCTCGGAAGCCTTAGGCCGGGTGACGGCTGGGCCGGTCATGGCCAAGGTGTCTTCGCCGGGTTTCCACGTGGCGGCGATGGATGGCATTGCGGTTAACGCCGCGGATACGTTCGGAGCCAGGGATGATTCCCCCGCCACCCTGGTTATCGGCCAGATGGCTAGATATATCAATACAGGCCATGTATTGCCTGAAGGGACCAATGCCGTCATCATGATTGAACAGGTCACCGAAGTCACTCCGGATCGGGTATCCATCCGTCAAGGAGCCTACCCCTGGCAAAACGTGCGCAAGGTGGGTGAAGATATTGTGGCCAAGGAATTACTGTTTCCCCAAAACCATTACCTGGGACCCTATGAGATCGGGGCGTTGCTGGGCAGTGGAAATTACACCGTGGATGTCAAGGTGCGTCCCAAGGTGGCCATCATCCCCACCGGCTCCGAGCTGATTCATCTGTCCCCAGACAGCCTGCCGTTGCCCCGAGGTAAGGTGATCGAGTACAATTCCGCCATTATCGCGGCCTTGGTAACCGAAAACCACGGCGTCCCGGAGGTCTATCCCATAGTCCCGGATGAGTATGCGGCCATCAAAGCTGCGGTCGCCCAGGCCCTCGAATCCGACGCCCATCTAATTATTATCAACGCCGGTTCCTCCGCTGGGTCCGAAGACCACACCGCGTCCATTATTAGTGACCTGGGCGAGGTGATGGTTCATGGCGTGACCATCATGCCCGGCAAGCCCACCATTTTGGGCCGGGCTCAGGGGAAACCGGTGGTGGGGAATCCGGGTTATCCAGTTTCGGCCGTCATCTCTTTTGAACAATTCATCGGCCCCATGCTCTGGGCCATGCAAGGTCAAGCCAGTCCCAAGCGGCCGCAAGTCACCGCGACCATGTCCCGCAAGGTCCCGTCTAAACTGGGGGTGGAGGAATTCCTGAGAGTAAAGCTGGGTCGGATTGGAGTCAGGGTAGTGGCCACTCCGGTGGGCCGGGGCGCCGGGTCGATTACCACCCTGACCCATGCCGACGGTATCGTCCGCATTCCGGCTTTATCCGAAGGCATCGTCGAGAACAAAGAAGTCAAAGTGGAGCTATTCCGTCGGCCCGAAGATATTGAAAATACCGTGGTCGTCATCGGCAGCCATGACATGACTCTGGACGTCCTGGCCAATCTGCTCAAATCTCATCCCGCGGCCGTTTCTCTGTCATCATCAAATGTGGGGAGTATGGGCGGGCTGTTAGCCATAAAGAAGGGGATAGCCCACCTGGCCGGAACCCACCTGCTGGATCCCGAGAATGGGGAATACAACATTTCATATTTGAAGCGCCACCTGTCCGGCGTAGGAGTCAAGCTGGTCACGCTGGTTTATCGCGATCAGGGTTTGATCGTGGCCAAAGGAAACCCCAAGGGGATAACCTCGTTGACAGACTTGACCCGGTCTGACGTGTCCTTTACCAACCGTCAGGCCGGTTCCGGAACGCGGGTTTTGCTGGACTTCAAGTTGCAGGCAATGGACCTGGATCGGGCTCTGATCAACGGGTATGACCGGGAAGAGTACACCCATATGTCGGTGGCGGTGGATGTTTTGAGCGGCCGGTCGGATGCGGGACTGGGCATTGCCGCGGCGGCCAAGGCCCTGGATCTGGATTTCATCCCCGTCATTCAAGAACGCTATGACCTGGTCATCCCCGCAGTCTTTTATGACACCCCGATGATTCAGGCGGTGCTGGAGACGATTACCTCTCCCGCCTTTAAATCAACCGTGGCCCAAATGGGGGGCTATGATCCATCTCCGGCCGGTCATTTGGTCATGGAACTGGACTAAGGCGAACCTGTCTTCTAAAGGCACAACATCGGGCCGCCTTGGGAGGCAACGGAAAAAATTATACATTGTCGTCTCGAACCAAGGTGAGGCCTGACCACCTTCGGGTGTGAAAAGATTCCTCACATTCGTTCGGAATGACAATTATATCGTCATTCCAGACAGTCCGCCTCGCTGTCATTTCGAGCGAAGCGAGAAATCTTAACGTCGCACTCTTAATTCAACAGCGTTGGCCTCATATCCAGATATGTTTAAACAAAACAATGATGTAGCATTATCTTTGACTGACTGGTGATTTTGGGTTGAATTTGCTAAAATTTTATGATAAGTAAGCACGCTATTCAACTTGCCGAAAGATTGACTCAATTTTTATAACCTCATTTTAATCTCATTAGGTCTGCCAAGACCCTGAATGTCCGAGGTATTAGCTCTAGTAACCGCGAGACACCAGTACCAAAACCAAGGATTCTTTCTGGCTCCAGTAAGCAAGATTGAGTTTGAACCCCGAAATCTTAAACCAACTATAGTTATCAGGACAACTATCTCCACTAGACACCGTGAGGCTTTTTATGGAAGCCAGCTCAACCCTCCGGCGATCTACCTGGCGCATGTGAGTATTAGTCAATTTTATTACTAATTGTCACTAAAATAGATAGGATAGAGATGATGAAAGCATTCGTACTTGGTTTGTGTTGCTGTTTCTTTCTGTTCGGCTGTGCCACTGACCAGACGGCGCAGAAAGCCGGCCCGGCTAAAAGAGGATACCTGACCTTTGGTGCAGATGGTCAGAACCAAAAAGACAGCCCCGGCCCAGGCGCCCAAGCTCTGGATGACGTATTCAGCAAACCCCCCGAGAATACCATCGTCAAAAACATCATCCGTCCATCCAAAGAAGAGATCAAACAAAAGGTCATTTCCGAATTAAACGAGTTGGGCCAACTGCAGACGGGGCAGGTGAGCTACGATATCCCCATCACCATCAACGACCAGGTGGAGTATTTCATCAATTACTATCAGGTCAGTATTCCTCACATTTTTAGGAAATGGCTGTCTAGAACCACCCGCTACCAACCGTTGATCCATGAAATCTTAGCCAGGCATGGGCTACCCAAGGACCTGATCTACGTGGCTATGATAGAGAGCGGCCTTAATCCCTATGCCTATTCTCCGGCCAATGCCTGCGGGATGTGGCAATTCATTCGGGCGACCGGCGAAAGATATGGCCTGACAGTGGATGAATACTTGGACGAACGCCGCGATCCGGTTAAATCGACCGTCGCTGCGGCCAGATATCTCACCGATTTGTACGGCATGTTCGGCTCCTGGTATTTAGCCGCAGCCGGATATAACGCCGGCGAAGGCCGGATCATGAAGGCCATGGCCAGGAATGATGCCCAGGACTATTGGGAATTGTCCAATGGACAAAAGTTGCCCAAAGAAACGCAAGAATACGTGCCCAGAATGATTGCCGCGGCGCTGATCGCCAAAGAACCGGCCCGTTACGGCTTCACCGATATCGAGTACTTGCCGCCATTGACCTACGAGGAACTGGAAGTCCCGGAAGGTGTCCATCTAGACCAGGCCGCGGGGCTTATGCAGATCGAGGCGGCGGATATGAAAGCCCTCAATCCGGAACTTCGGCGGCAAATCACCCCCCCCGGGGCGGGTGCCTACAAACTGCGGGTCCCGGCGGGGAAGAAAGAGATTCTGCTGGCCAATCTAGACAAGTTAACCTCTCATCGAGAAGTGGCCGCGGCCGGACCCCATTTGCTCACCGGCGTATCTTCCCACAGACACACTGTCTGCCGGGGTGAGGCCCTGGGTAAGATTGCCAAACGGTATGGGACCACGGTGGGTTGTATCAAAGAGGCTAATGGACTCAGTTCAGGCAAGGACGTCCGGGTAGGTGACACCCTGCAAATCCCCCTGCGAGGCAAACAAGCCGCAACCGCCGCCCGTCAAGCTAAGGTCGATGCGGCGCAGGCCAAAGGCAATAAGAACGCGTCCATCTCCTCCAAGGGAGAAAAAGGCAAGAATAAGTCATTGTTGGCTGCCAACAAAAACACCAAAAAGAAATTTACTTATCGGATAAAGAAGGGTGAGACGGTCTACCAGGTGGCCAAGAAATATAACGTCGCCTTAGATGACCTGACAAAATGGAATGGGATGACGAAACAGACCATTAAGGACATCAAACC
>JADFXK010000065.1:7536-14282 GCA_015233625.1 Deltaproteobacteria bacterium
GAGGCCGAACGTGAAAGGCTCACCGGCCAGAACTTTGCTTCTGCTCATAATGGTTAATCTGAATTCGTCTCGGTTATTCTGCAAGGGAATAGCCGAGACCGGCTTTTTTGGAACTAAAGATTATATTCCCACCTTAGGAATTTCCTTGAACCACGGGTAGTGGTTTCTGATATAGCAACCCTGAGACCTCGAATGGACTCCAGAGCGGATATGTCCCTGGCCCCGGCACCCCATAAGTGGGGGGCCTTCGGCGCCATTGGATTGGGTGTTCTTATGGCCACGCTGGACATGGGTATTGTCAACGTGGCTCTTCCCACCCTGATTAGACAACTGCACACCGATTTTGCCACCATTCAATGGGTGATCTTGAGCTACGTCTTGGTGATCACCTCCTTGATGCTGGGGGTAGGCCGACTCGGCGACATGCTGGGCCGAAAAAAGATCTACATCACCGGGTTGGCCATCTTCACTTTGGGGTCGTTGCTCTGCGGCCTGGCTCCCGGGGTGGGCTGGTTGATCGCTTTCAGATCGCTGCAGGGACTGGGTGCGGTAATGATGCAGAGCCTGGGATCGGCTATTGTAGTCGAAGCCTTTCCCTCCTCAGAACGGGGCCGGGCACTAGGGGCCATGGGCGGAGTGGTTTCGGTCGGATTGGCCCTGGGTCCGGCCTTGGGCGGAGTGCTCATCGGGATGGCCGGGTGGCGGGCTGTTTTTCTGGTCAATGTACCCATTGGCATAATCGCCGGACTGGCTGCGACCCGCTACGTGCCCTCATCGAAGATCCGGATGATCAAGCAGCACTTCGATTTTTGGGGCGCATCCATTATGTTGCTGACTTTAGTCTGCTATGCCTTTGGGATGACCTTAGGCCAGCGGCATGGTTTTGATTATCCGGTAACCCTTGATTTATTGGCCGCGACTCTGGTCGGTCTGGCTGCCTTCCTGGTGGCGGAAAAACGGGCCGACCAGCCCATGGTCAATCTGGACATGTTTCGGACCCCGCGGTTTGGTCTGGGATTGCTATTGGGCTTCCTGGCTTTTCTCTCCCTGGCCGGAGGGTATGTCCTGACCTTCTTCCTGACGTTGGTGAAAGGGCATAGCGTGGAACAAGTGGGCCTGGAAATGATGGTGATTCCTTTGATGATGGGTTTGGTAGCGCCCTGGGCGGGTACGCTCTCGGACAGGTTTGGCACTCGGCCCATCAGCCTGACTGGGCAGTTGATTCTTATTGGAGGCTTTCTGGCGGCCAGTACCTTGGATGCCAATGTCAATGAACTGGGCTATGTCCTCAGATTGGCCCCGATAGGTTTGGGTATGGGCATGTTTCAGTCCCCCAATAACAGCGCCATCATGGGGGCGGTCCAGCCTCAGCAATTAGGAATCGCCTCCGGCCTGGTGGCTTTGTCTCGCACTTTGGGAACAACCTCGGGAGTGCCACTGATAGGATCGGTTTACGGTTCGGTTGTTTTTGCTTCCTACAAGGTTGGTATGGTTAAGCACTTCTCCACCGCGCCTCACAACGCCCTGGTGGCCGGAATTAAATGCGCCTACCTTGTTTCAGCCGCCATCACGGCCGTGGGGACGGTTTTGGCCCTAACCGTTTTTTTAGTGAGGAGGCAGAGGCAGAGTGCCGCGATTAGTGGAACAGAGTGATCGCATGCGATTCTTTCAAACGGTCAATTCCAAATGAGCCCCAAAAGGGCGAACCAGCTTACCCCAGGGCAACGACTTGGGGTGTTAGGCATTTTCACGGGAGGGGCGGGCCTTGTCAAAAGATGAGCCTATAGATATTAAACGAGAACTGGTAGATCTTTTCGATCATGAAGAAATGATGGCATTTTTCGAGTTTAGTTTGCTTCGCCAGGGGAATGAGCCTATAACCGGTTTATGTAAAATATCCAGGCCGAAGAAAGGACATTCCAAGCTCAAGTACCTGTCTTTAACTTTTATGACCGATACACCGGATGACGAGAGCCGGCGCAGCATTGACCGGGCGTTAAATACCATGGATGGTCCCGGTCTACCGTCTTATCTTGAGGAAGTGACTGAGGTGGTCGGCAATCCGGCTTTAAGAGCCAGTAGGGAAAACTACATTCGGCAAATTGACGTATTGTTGGAAGCATCGGATACCGGTCAAAATTTCATCACCAAGAGATTACTCCCGGCGATCAGAAATCTTACCCATCTCAGGACCGGAGAGGTAACCTGGTGGGAGACCGTTGCTCCGGCCGTGGCCGCAGCATCCAGGCCGTCCTCCCCGGCGGAGGCTCCGGGACATTCCTTGCTGGAGCGGTTAATCGGTTTTTTTAAGGGTTAGAATAACCAAGAGATAAGCCCAGTTACCCTGACAGGGGGAGTCTTTTGGGCGTAGGAATTACCAGGAATAACTGTTGATTAAGTTATGCGCTTCAACTGATGTGAGATCGAGCCGGTTGAAAGGACATGGTTATGTACAAGAAACTTCAGATTTCAGCCTTTGTTAAGAACTCTCCTGGCGAGTTATTTAAGCTTTGTCAGGTCATGCACCAGGCCGGCGTTAATATCTTGGCCATGAGCATCCAAAATGCCAGTTCTTATCTGATGGAACTTTTTAAGACCAGGGAACAAACCGGACGCAGAATCGCCACGTCTTCAAGCTATGGCTCGGTTATGAAGGATACTGAAGATCGTTCGGTCATCAGAATTGTGGTCGATAAAGCGGAAGCGGCCGTAGAGGCCATCAAAGCGGCCGACTATGCATATAACACCTCCGATGTCCTGATCTTGGAACTGGAAAATCGCCCCGGAACGCTGGGGGAGCTGGCCGGCAGGTTTGGTGAAGCCAGCATTAACATTAATTATGTCTACGGTTCTTCCCTGGAAGATGATAAAAAGGCGATGTACGTGTTTCATCTGCCCAATGTTGATGAGGCCCTGGAGCAGTTGAAAAATCTGCCGGGCAAATGCTAATCAAGAAGGAGTATTCTGTGAAAGTGCCTGTAGTTAGAAAAATACTTGAGGCCAACGACCGTATCGCCGAGATGAACAAGGCCCTGTTTCGGGAAAAAAAGGTTGCAGTCATCAATCTAATGAGCTCGCCTGGGGCCGGCAAAACCACCCTGCTGGAAAGAACGATCGATGCCTTGAGTTCCAAGATAAAGCTGGGCGTAATTGAAGGCGATATCCAGACGTCTGCAGATGCGGAACGGATTGCCAAGCATGGAGTGCCGGTTGTCCAGATCAACACCGACGGGGCCTGCCATTTGGATGGCAACATGATCCGGGATGCCCTGACGGCTATCGATATTGACCCTCTGGACTTGCTGATTGTGGAAAATGTGGGCAACCTGGTTTGTCCGGCTGAATTCAGTGTCGGGGAAGATCATAAAGTCATGATCCTGAGTGTCGCCGAAGGTGATGATAAACCGGCTAAGTATCCCCTGATGTTCAAAGAATCGACTGTCCTGCTGGTTAACAAGATTGATCTGTTGCCCTATACCGACTGCGATGTGAACAAAATCAGAGCGGACGCCAAGACGATTAATCCCAAATTAATTATTTTTGAAGTCTCCTGCCGCACCGGCCAGGGGCTGGAAGACTGGTACGCCTGGCTGACCAAACAAGTACATGGCTGAACCGGACCTGACCTTACATCCTCACGTCGGTTCACCGGTCCGGGCCAAAGTCGGGGTGACGGGCATCGTCCAGGGCGTCGGGTTTCGTCCTTTCATCTATCGGCTAGCCAGGGAAAATGGGCTGGCCGGTTTTGTTAGTAACACCTCGGCTGGAGTCGACCTGGAGGTGGAGGGCCGCCCTACCGCGGTGGACCGGTTTCTGGACCAACTGCAAACCATGGCCCCGCCTTTGTCCAGAATCCGGCGGGTCGGGGTGGCCTGGCTGGAGCCGCGGGGTGATCGGGAATTTATTATCTCCCAGAGCCGGGCGGCCGCGGCCAGGACCGTCCTCATCTCTCCCGACGTGGCGGTCTGCGACCAGTGTCTGATGGAGATGCGGGATAAGTCCAACCGGCGATTCGGATATCCTTTTATCAACTGCACCGACTGCGGCCCCCGCTACACCATTATCAAAGACATCCCGTATGACCGGGATAAGACCACCATGGCCGAGTTTATCTTGTGTCCCGATTGTGCCCGCGAGTATCATGACCCGGCCAACCGCCGATTCCACGCCCAGCCCAATGCTTGTTGGGTTTGCGGACCGCAGGTGATCCTCCTCGACGCTCAGGGCCGATCCTGGGCCGAAGATGACCCGATCAAGGCCGCAGCAGCCCACCTGGCCGCCGGGGCTATCCTGGCCATAAAAGGACTGGGTGGCTTTCACCTGGCCGTTGACGGCGCCAATGGCCCCGCGGTAGCTGAACTGCGACGACGGAAACATCGGGAAGAGAAGCCGCTGGCTTTGATGGTCAAGGATCTGGCGGCCATCACTGCCCTGGCCCAGGTCAGCCCCCCGGAAGCGGCGCAATTGACTTCGCCCCGGCGGCCCATTGTTTTGCTCCGAAAAAGAGCCGATGCCCCCATCGCCGCGGAAGTGGCTCCGGGAAACCAGTTTTTCGGGGTTATGCTGCCTTATGCTCCGCTGCACTACCGGCTGTTTGATGCCGGTCTGTTCACGGCTCTGGTCATGACCAGTGGTAACCTCAGTGAGGAGCCGATCGTCATCGATAACGCTGAGGCCCTGGCCCGTCTCAGCCGGATAGCTGATTTCTTTCTGGTCCATAATCGGGACATCTACCTGAGGACGGATGACTCGGTCATGCGGTGGCTCGATGATCGGCCTCGGCTTATCCGCCGGTCCCGCGGTTTTGCCCCGCAACCGGTCTTTTTGAAGCCGCACCTGCGTCCGATCCTGGGCTATGGGGCCGAAAAGAAGAATACGGTTTGCCTGGCCTCTGGAGAGAATGCCTTTCTGAGCCAGCACGTGGGGGATCTGGAGAATCTGGAAACGCTCGATTACCTGTCTCTGACGGTGGACCACCTGAAACGGATTATGTCCATTGAACCGGAGATAGTGGCCCATGATCTTCACCCGGATTATTTGAGCACCAAATACGCCTTGACTCTGACCGGGGTGACGCTCGTCGGTGTGCAGCATCACCATGCCCATATCCTGTCCTGTCTGGCGGAGCACGGGCTGGAAGAACGGGTCATCGGGGTGGCCCTGGACGGGACCGGATATGGGACCGACGGCCGACTCTGGGGGGCGGAGGTACTGGTGGTGAACAAGGGGGACTTCTCCCGGGCGGCCCAGTTTGCCTACCTGCCTTTACCGGGCGGGGAAGTGGCGATTCGGGAGCCTTGGCGGATGGCCGTATCCCTCCTGAACCACACCTATGGGCCGGAGTCCATCCCCTTTGATTTGCCCGTGACCCAGCACGTCCCGGAGTCCAAGATTCGATTCATTCTTCAGATGATGGCCAGGCAGGTGAATAGTCCGCTGGTTTCCAGTTGTGGCCGGCTTTTTGACGGGGTGGCCTCGTTAATCGGATTGCGGCATGACGCGGCTTACGAAGGACAGGCGGCCATAGAATTGGAAATGATCGCCGCGACCGACGGTGCCGCACTTAATGATGGCTACCCCATGACCTGGACCTACGAATCAAGTCACCGCATAGTGGACTTGAAGCAGTTGACCGCGGCCCTGGTCGCGGATGTCCGCCAGGGGGTCACCCCGGATGTCATCAGTAGCCGTTTCCATGCCGGGCTGATCCGGTTGTTCACCGGATTATGTATAGAAGTAGCCGAGGAAACCGGGATCCAAACGGTCGTTCTGAGTGGCGGGGTGTTCATGAATGCCATTATCCTGACCGGTCTGACCGCGTCATTGAACCAGGCCGGATTCACAGTCTATTCCAACCAGGAAGTACCCACCAATGACGGCGGCATCGCCCTGGGCCAGGTGTTGGCGGCTCATTATCTGACGCAGTAAGCTTGTTGCTTGTTGCTGGTTACATGTTCCTGGTTTCTATCTGCTTTATTTGATTACCTACGTGGTAACATTGGCAATACTTCTTGACCAGGAACGGGCAACAAGCAACCAGCACCGAGCAACGAGCAACGAGCAACGAGCAAGGAGCAACGAGCAACGAGCAACAAGAACAGGAAATCCAATGAAATACGCTGATGAATATCGTGACGGCACCCTGGCTGCGGGGCTGGTCAGCCGAATCAAGAACCGGTCAACCAAGAAGATTCGGTTGATGGAGATTTGCGGCACCCATACTATGGCCATCTTTCGGCATGGGATACGGACTTTATTGCCGCCAACCATCGAGCTGATATCCGGACCGGGTTGTCCGGTCTGCGTCACCGCCACGGGTGATATCGACAAAGCCATCAAACTGGCCGGGGAGGATGGAGTTATTTTGGCCACTTTTGGTGATTTGATCCGGGTGCCAGGCAGTCGGTCTTCCTTAAAAGAGGAGCGGAGCCGGGGGGCTGATGTGCGGGTGGGCTACTCGGCCATGGATGCCCTGGATCTGGCGGTGAAGAACCCGGCCCGGGAGGTGGTGTTCATCGGCATTGGGTTTGAGACCACGGCGCCGACTATAGCCGCCGGCATCATTCAAGCCGCGACGCTGGGGGTGAAGAACTTTTCCGTCCTGGCCGCACACAAACTCCCGCCACCGAAAAGGAACTGGGACAAGCGGAACCCCAATTCAAAAACGCCATCATGACTCTGGCATCTGAGGCTGCAATACTTGTACCTGACCACCCGGAAAAGGCTATAGAGGTCTTCGAGGAACT
>JADFXK010000066.1 GCA_015233625.1 Deltaproteobacteria bacterium
GCGAAGCGCCACCCTGGGTGATGCGAAAACCAAACCAGAAATCTTAAGTTAATGACATTGACACGTAACCAGCAACCAGCAACGAGATCCCCATGACCGCCCTGATCCCCCTTTGGTTGACGCTTAAAGTCGCCTCGCTGGCCACCTTCTCGGCCGTCCTGTTCGGAGTGGCGTTGGCCTTTGTAATCGCGCGCAAGAGATTTTTTGGCCGGGAATGGCTGGACGCGGCCCTGACGCTGCCCCTGGTCATGCCGCCGACCGTGCTGGGTTATTACCTGATAGTCATCATTGGGCGAAACGGCATAATCGGCCGCGGGATCTACGAGACCTTTGGGGTCACGCTCATGTTCACCTGGCCGGGGGCGGTGCTGGCTGCGGCGATCGTGTCTTTCCCGCTGGTGTTCAAGGCGGCTCGGGCGGCTTTTGAGGATGTTGATCATAACCTGGAAAAGGCGGCCCGGACTCTGGGGTTATCGGAGCTGGGCGTGTTTCTGAGAGTTTCTTTTCCGCTGGCCTGGCGCAGTATCATGGCCGGGCGGATGCTGGCCTTTGCCCGGGCCATGGGTGAGTTCGGGGCCACGTTGATGGTGGCGGGGAATCTTCCCGGCAAGACGCAGACTTTGTCCCTGGCGGTGTACGATGCGGTCCAGGCCGGTAACGATGGGCTGGCCGCGCTGCTGGTACTGATTACTTCGGGGGTTTGCCTGATCGTTCTGGTCTTTTCCGGCAAAATTCTTAAGACAAATTATCTCAGGGAGGTGGACAGATGAAACCTATCCGTCCCGTATTCTGTTTTGTGGCGATGTTGTGCCTGACCTTATTGCTCATGACGGGGGGCCGGACGGTCTGGGCCGAAGAGGAGTTGATCGTTTCCGCGGCCGCCAGCTTGACCAACGCGTTTAATGATATGGGTAAAAAATTCGAGAGCCTTAATTCCGGCTCGAAGGTCATATGCAATTTTGGCGCGTCCGGGGCATTGCTGCAACAAATCGAGCAAGGGGCCCCCGTGGACATTTTTGTCTCCGCCGACCAGAAGACCATGAATCAGGCCCAAGACAAGAAATTGATCGTCATCACGACGCGGGTGAACTTCGTCAGTAACCAGCTCGTGCTCATTGCGCCGGCGGATTCGAAATTGTCTCTGAACAGCCTGAATGATCTTAATCAGGCGGAAGTGACCAAGATTTCGCTGGGGAATCTCGATTCGGTCCCGGCCGGACGCTACGCCAGGGAAACTTTGACCAGCGCTGGCTTGTGGGATAAGCTGACTCCCAAATTCATTTACGGGGCGTCAGTCCGTCAGGTGCTGGATTATGTCATGCGGGGAGAGGTGGATGCCGGGTTTGTTTTTGCCACGGACGCGGTCGTAGCCAAGCACAAGGTCCGGGTGGCGGTTAAGGCCGAGCAGCATAGTCCTATTTTGTATCCTGTGGCCATTGTCGGGGCGAGCCCAAAGAAAGAGTCGGCGCAGAAATTCGTCGATTTTATGATGAGTCCGGCCGGCCGGGAGATTCTCTCGAAATATGGGTTTGGAAAGCCGTGACGTGATGATTGAGATAGAAATTCAAAAACAACTGGTTTCGCGGGGGCGGAGTTTTTGCCTGGACGTGGCCTTCGCCTCAGCCGAGCAATTCGTGGTCCTGTTTGGCCCGTCGGGCTCGGGAAAAACCATGACGCTGCAATCTATCGCCGGGCTGATGACTCCGGATACCGGACGCATCGTCGTGCGAGACCGGGTGCTTTATGATTCGACCAGCGGGGTCAACTTGCCGGCCAAAGACCGTGGGATAGGCTATGTTTTCCAGGACTATGCCTTGTTTCCACATCTGACCGCGTTCGACAACGTTGGTTTCGGCCTGAAGAAGCCGGGGCGCCGGCGTCTCTCTCCCGAGGACCGGGACCGGGTGAATGAATTTCTCGATATTTTTGAGATCGCGCACCTGGCCAGAAGTCTCCCGTTGGATATGTCCGGCGGCCAGAAACAGCGGGTAGCCCTGGCCCGGGCCCTCATCCTCCGGCCGGACTTGGTGTTGCTGGATGAACCCTTCGCCGCCCTGGATACGATGCTGCGGAAACGGCTCAGAAAAGAGTTGCGGAAGCTGTTTCAGCGGTTCAACACTCCGATTATCCTCATCAGTCATGACCCGGAAGATATTCGAGCCTTTGCCGACACCCTGGTCGCTTACGACGGCGGCCGGGTCCGTCTCATCTCCGGCCATGCCACCTGTTGGAACCATGGTCGCGGCCCAGCCGTCGAACCCGATCAACCCACAACGCGTCAATCCGCCACACACCAACCCATAACATGCCAACCGGCAATCTGCACACGTAACCAGTAACGGGCTGGATTTCCAAGGGTTCGCCTTCCCAGGGCGATGCCCTGCCAACCCGCAACACCTCACCCCTACCCCAGCAACTTATAAATATAATCCAGATCCAGGCCGGCCTGGACGATATCAGCCGGCTTATCCAGGGCCGAAAAACAATGTTGTGATAAGTCCGGGCTAAAAAAATTCTTGCACTTCTGGACGGGATAATATACGATATATAATAACTAATTAGCGGTGATTCGGTGGCTGGTTCTTCTCAACGAATAACCAGTTCGGAACTTTAAATTTTCATTTTATGGGGGCAACGGGAACAATGCCAACGGCAAAAATCATTGAGCACGTTAAAGGAAGCGAGCTGCCGGCCGGCTTGCTGGAGAAGTTTGGTTTCTATCCAGATCAAACTTTTACCATTACCCTGGAAGATGAAGACGAAAATATGCCCCCGGAGGAAGCTTTCCGGCCGGAGTTCGTCGCGGAAATGGAACGACGGGATAGAGAATATTTAGCAGGCAGATCTAAGGGGACTATTTGCCGCACCAAAGAAGAAGACGATGCTTTTTTCGATTCTGTTTGGGGCAATGATGACTAAATATAAAAAGTATTATGAAGATGATTTCAAGAAAGATCTAAAGAAATTAAGGTATAATTCTGATCTGCAAAAGAGGTTGCGGCGCAAGATAAATGAAATCTTGGAAGGCCCTTACCATTATAAAACTCTGCGGAACGTGCTTAAAAACCGATGCCGTGTTCACATTGGCAGTTTTGTTTTGATCTTTCGAGTTGTGGAAGAAGAAAAGCTGGTTGTTTTTGAAGGTCTTAATCATCACGACGAAGCCTACTAAACTGGGAGGTTTAACCTTTCACTTTATTTTGGTGTGGACGAACGACCAAACTGGTGCACACGTCTATTGTGCACGAAACAACGTTTTTTTGCTTTTGAGGTGTTTTTATCTTGCCATGAACGTGGATTGTATTTATAATATATAAAGAATTTGCCCCCCGTTTGACTTGCCCCAAGCTATATGCGTGGATAAGGCGTTGGACGGGGTTATTTTTTTAAAGGACTGCTTATGATTAATTTATGTGCCGGGCATGATCGGGTAATAGCTTTTGTGGACGGACAGAACCTTTTTCATGCCGTTAGGGAGGCGTTTGGTTATACCTACCCGAATTACGATGTGAAAAAATTGGCACAGGCAGTATGCAAAAAAGAAGGATGGCGATTAGTTCAGACCCGATTTTATACCGGTGTGCCGAATAGTGCGGACAATAAACCGTGGCATCACTTTTGGGCGAATAAATTGGCCATTATGCATCAGGTCAAAAATGCATTCGTTTATACCCGTCCATTGCGCTATACGGAGAAGGATATAATATTGACAGATGGTTCGGTTGTTAAAGCCAGGATCGGAGAAGAGAAGGGTATTGATGTTCGCATAGCTATCGATATCATTCGGTTAGCTCACCAGCAGGTTTTTGATATTGCACTTGTTTTTAGTCAGGATCAGGACCTTTCAGAAGTCGCTGAGGAGATTAGGGTAATTTCACGAGAACAAAACCGGTGGATAAAAATTGCTTCTTCCTTCCCCGAGGCGCCGCAGCAACGGGGCATAAACAAAACCGATTGGGTGCCTTTCGATAAACTTCTTTATGATGTCTGCCTTGATCTCCGAGATTATCGGGCACAAATATGAGGTCTACGCCACAAGGGCGGCGGGCGAGGAATTGGGTTTGTTTATAATGAGCCGGTTTTATACTATCCCCGACAGTCAGGAGCTGCAAGATCGACTCAATGAGGCTGACGGTTCATGGAAAACCTTAGAGCTCGACGCTGGTGATTAATAGACCGGTTTACGAAAGTAAGTTAATCAAGCCTCAGCGACAGCGATGGATTCCGCAGTCCTTCCTTTGGTCTCTCCAATAAAGAAAACCGCAATTATAACGCCTAATACCGCCGGCGTGGCCAGGAACACAAACACACCCGTAAAGCCGAGACCCATCTGTTGTATCCCGCCGGCCATAATTGGACCGCAAAATCCTCCGACCCGGCCAAAGGCTTGGGCCCACGAGACACCGGTGTTTCTAAACTCGGTTCGATAGGCTTCGGCCAGTAGAGGCATTAATCCGGCCATCCCGTAATTCATGGCTATGCCGACCAAAACGCTGCAGATTACGACTTGCCATTGATTTGTGGTAAAACCGAGCAGGATTATCGTTACGGCGCATAAAATATTGCCGACGATCACGTTATTCTTGCGACCAATTCTATCCACCATATAACCGGTCATAACCGCGCCCAGCAGCCCAAAGAGATGTTGTAGCACCGCAAAGGAATAGCTCCTGACCACCCCATAGCCTTTCTCAACCAGGAGGGAGGGCAGCCAACTGGTGACGCCATAAAGGATTATGCAGGCCAGGAAATAGACGGCCCAAATACTTAGAGTCGCCCGGCGATATTCGGGTGAAAAAATCGCCTTTACCCCCACCGACTTGGGAGGAGGAGGCGCTTGCAAGGTCCCGAGCGGCAGCTCCCTGGCGTTTCCGGTAACGGCTCTTTCGATGCCCTGAACAATATTGATCGCCTCCTGTTCACGTCCTTTGCACAGTAACCAGTGGGGCGACTCGGTAAGTTTGAAGATGAGAAATATTCCATATATGACTGGTAAGCCCCCGATCAAGTAACACAGCCTCCAGCCCAGGGCGGGAACTATATATATGGCGGCCAGCCCGGCGCTCACATAACCCAGAATAACGAAACACATCACCGTCGCCGAAAAGAACCCCCGGTTCCTGGATGGTGAAAACTCGGATATTACGGTTAAGGCGACCGGGATACAGGCGCCCAGCCCAATACCGCTCAGGACCCGGAGCAAAGAAAACACCACATAGTTAGGCGCAAAGTAGATCGGCAGGGTGAGGCAGGAGTAGGCCATGCAAGAAAGAGCCAGGACCTTCTTCCGGCCGATGCGATCGGAAACCACCCCGGCAATCAATCCTCCGATCATCAGACCGAGCAGACTCCAGGAGGCCAGGCTGCCGGTTTGGATCTTGCTTAGCCCCCATTCTTTGGCGATCTGCGGCATAGTATAGGCCACGATCATATAATCAAAACCATCAAAGAAGAGGCTCAAACCGACTAAGATAAAAATCTTGAAAGTGAATTTTGAAACGCCCAGTTGGTCGATTATCTGAGAGATATATATTTTCTTCATTCGCCGTCCCCCTTTTCTACCAGGTGTTGATACCCCAATGACTCCCTTACCCCATTGCATCAGTTTGGCAAATTCGCTCCCTCACAATTTCTCGAATACTCCAGCCACCCCCATGCCGAAGGCGGTACACATGCTGACCAGACCATACCTTCCGCCTGTCCGGCCTAACTCGTTTAGCATCGAGACCGTCAGTTTGGCCCCGGTACATCCCAGCGGATGCCCCACGGCGATGGCCCCCCCGTTTGGATTGACCTTGTCAGGATCCATCTGAAGCTTCCGGATGCAGTACAGCGCCTGAGAGGCAAAAGCCTCATTCAGCTCAATGACCTCCATTTGATCCAGAGTCAACCCGGCCAGACTCAGGGCTTTAGGAATGGCCACCACCGGCCCAATACCCATCTCATCGGGATGAACTCCGCCGACCGCAAAAGACCGGAAGGCCCCGATAGGTTTTAGATCAAGCTGCCGGGCCCGTTCCGCCGACATAATCAGGACTGCGGCCGCGCCGTCCGTCATTTGAGATGAATTGCCGGCCGTAACCGACCCTTGAACATGGAAGATCGGTTTAAGTTTAGCCAGGTCCTCCATGGTCACTCCGGGGCGTATCCCTTCGTCGTGCCTCAATTCGAGCCGTTCTTCCAGAATCCGGCCATCGACATACCGCCGGTTGCGCACCGGGACCGGCACCAGCTCGGCCTCAAACCGGCCTTCTTTGGTCGCCCTGGCCGCTTTCTGGTGACTTTGGAGGGCAAAGGCATCCTGGTCATCCCGATTTATGCCGTACCGGCAAGCTACGTTTTCGGCTGTCTGGCCCATCGAGATGTAGACATCCGGCAGGCTATCCATAAGATCCGGATCCGGGGCCGGCTTGATTCCGCCGATCGGAACGGTGCTCATTGACTCCACCCCACCGGCAATCATCACTTGGGTGGAACCGGTCATGATCTGCTGCGCCGCCAGGGCAATGGCATTCAATCCCGAAGAGCAAAAGCGGTTGATCGTAATTCCGGCCACGGATACCGGAAGTCCGGACTTCAAAACAACGGTCCGGGCGATATCCAGTCCCTGTTCCCCTTCGCCGAAGGAGCAACCAAAAATGACATCGTCTATTTCCGCCGGATCGACCGCCGGGGCCCGACTCAAGACTTCCTGCACCACCAGCGTTCCGAGAAATTCGGGTCTGACATCCTTCAGTGTGCCCTTAATCGCCTTGCCCAGGGCCGTTCTGGCCGCGGACACAATCACTGCTTCCTGCATCTTCCTTACCTCCTCATCAATGGCTTTCCGTGCCGCTCCCAGTTAGTTGAGCAGAGGTTTACCCTTTTCCAGCATGTACCGAATCCGGTCCTGGGTCTGGGGCTCTTTCACCAGTTCCATGAAGACTTCCAGCTCCAAATCCAACAGGTACTGCTCATCGACCAGGCTTTTTCCGGGCAGATCACCGCCGGTCATGATGTAGGCCAGCTTATCGCCGATGAAGGCGCTGTAATCAGTGATGAATCCTCCGTGTCTGAGGAAGTAGGTGGTCATCTTAAGCGTGGCGCACCCATTGCGGCCGGGGACCATGATTTTCTTCGGCACGGGAGGGACATAGCCCAGCTTACTCAGATGGAGGACGGTTTCCTTGGCTTCTCCCAATAAGCCGTCCCGGTTCATGGATATGCCGTCCGTATTCCTGAGATAGCCCATTTCCCCGGCTTCGTGCGCGTTTCGACTGGCCGCGGCCAGGCACAGGCGTTCATGGGTTTTCTTCAAAAACGGGACCGGGTCGGCGTTGACCGCTTCCGGCAGATTTTCCAGGCTGCGGAGGGTCAGTTCTTTTACTCCACCGGCTGCCGGGACCAGTCCGACCCGCGGCTCCACCAGCCCCATCGAGAGTCCGGCCGCCGCCCTGATCCGGGGAGAGGAGAGAAGGATTTCGGCCCCTCCGCCATAAGCCAGACCATGCGGAGCCGCGACCACAGGTCTGGTGCAGTATTTCAGCTTCAGGAAGGCATCCTGGATGTCCTTAACCTCATTTTCGATACCCGACCAGTCCTGGGACTCAATCCGGCTGACAAAGCGCTTCAGGTCGGCCCCGACACAGAAGTTCCGGCCCTGATGACCGATGACCCGCCCCGCCCAATTTTTCTCGACTTCGGCCAGGCTGAACCGGATCATCTCGGCCAGGTCTTCCCCGGCCACATCGTTTCGGCTGTGGAATTCAAGGCAGGCCACCCCGTCGCCGAGATCCAGGAGGCTTGAATCTTTGCCGGACTTAATCGTCCCTTTTTGCCGCTTAATCTCTTTGAGGTCGATAACCCCGGCTCCCATGACTGTTGCTTGTGATATGCTTTTCATTTAATAAAGATCTCCATGCCCATCCTGAAAGACGCTTGATTAGACTGCCAACGGTCATAATTGTCCCTTTTGACCATTTGGTGTGTACCTTTACCCAGGGTGGCGCTTCGCTGACCCTGGGCTAGATTGGGTAACCCCTTCGGGGTATTAGGACGGTGGCCTGGTCTATGGTGAGTTTAACCCTGGCAATGGACCATCAAGGCGGATCATCTCGTGCCAGTTTACGAAATCCATTTCCCCGTAGGGGAAAAACAATCTAGCCCAGGGTCAGCGAAGCGCCACCCTGAGGCGGGATCAAAAAAGGACAAAAATGACCGTTCGAGGTATATACGCTGACATGACCCGGATCAGAAACTCTCCTCTTGAATATCCAGGGCCGTGGTGTCCCCGATTTCAATTTGCTTCAGCATCGCTCCTAGTTGGGGGAGTATGTTCTTGATGTAGAAGCGGGCCGCGGCTGTTTTTCCCTTGTAGAACAATGCATCGGAAAGATTTTTGTCCAGGCCTTTGAGCAGGCGGTCAGCCAGGAGACCCTGATCCAGGATCAACCGGCCACAGTAGAGAATTGAAGACGCGTGGAGTATCCGGGTGCAGAATAAAGGCATGATTTGAACTTGGCCGGTCTGGGTGGATTCATTAAGCTGGGCCATGATAGACTTGAAGTCTGAATACGCGGCGTGGAGCAGCTCAAATTCCGCCTCGAAACCACCGGTTTCTGATATTGTTCTATGAACCGGCTGATATCCTCCAGCCATCTGTGTAAGACCAGGCCCCTTTTCATGGTGAATTTTCGCCGGACCAGATCCAGGGCCTGGATGTAGTTGGTGCCCTCCCAGATCGAGTAGATTTTGCAGTCTCTGGCTATTTGCTCGACGGGATACTCCGAGGTAAAGCCATATCCACCGAAAATCTGAATCGCTTCGGCCACCATGGCCCAGGCCGTGTCACTGGCAAAGGCTTTGCACATGGGGTTGGAGATCTGGAACATCCCGTCCGCAAATTCACGTTCGTCCGCATCGTCACTGTCGCGCGACAGGTCCAGGTAATAGGCCGTCTTGGAGATGAGCGCCCGGATGGCTTCGGTGTAGGACTTCTGCAGCATCAGCATCCGGCGGACATCTTCGTGCTCGATAAGGCGCACCTTGGGGCCTTTGGGGTCGGTCAGCTTTGTCCCTTGAACCCGCTGTTTGGCGTAATCCAGGGACAGATAATAAGCCTTGGCGCACGCGGCCAGCCCCTGGATCCCGACATTCAACCGCTCCTCATTCATCA
Source organism: Deltaproteobacteria bacterium (assembly GCA_015233625.1). Taxonomy (GTDB): domain Bacteria; phylum Desulfobacterota; class JADFXK01; order JADFXK01; family JADFXK01; genus JADFXK01. Next base: position 9,155 of record JADFXK010000066.1, read on the forward strand.
TCACAAACATCTGCCCGATCCCCTGGGCATTGCCCTTTTCGTCCGGGGGATCGCCCAGGAGATAGCCATAGCATCCGTCATTTTCTCCGTAGGACAGGCTGCAGGTGGGCGAGCCGTGCAGACCCATTTTGTCCTCTATCTTGGTCGTAATGACATCATTTAGCTCACCTAAGCCGCCGTCATCATTTACCCGGTACTTGGGGACGAGGAACAAGGATAAGCCGGCCACCCCGTCGCGAGCCCCTTCGATCCGGGCCAGCACCAGATGAATGATGTTGTCGCAAAGATCATGGTCACCGGCCGTGATGAAAATCTTAGTCCCTTTAATCTTATAAATGCCGGGCTGGTCAGTGGCAAACGCCTTGGTAACACAGGAACCGACATCAGAGCCGGCGCCTGGTTCAGTCAGGTTCATAGTCCCACCCCATTCTCCGGTCAACATGGCGGGCAGGAACTTTTGCTTCAGCCGCTCGCCGCCGTGTTGTTGAATCACCGAGATGGCCCCGGCGGATAGTCCCCAGAAACAGGTGAAGGCGGTGTTGGCCACACAGAACATTTCAAAGTTGGCCTGGATGAGAGTGATGGGAATCCGTCCTTCCACTTCCCGGTCGGCTTGCGAGGCGCCCATGCCGGCTTCGTTGATTGTCTTGAAGGCTTTTTTAAAGCAATCAGGGGTAATGACCTTCCCGTCAATGAAGCGGACGCCAATCTGGTCCGCGTCATCATTTATGGGAGCAATTTCATGGTGGCATATCTTGTAGGCGGTATCGAGAATGGGATCTAGATCGTCCTTAGTGTAAAAATCACGATAAGCCGGCAAGGACAGAAGCTTGTCCATATCAAGCCATTCCTTTAAGACAAATTGGATATCCCGCCGGTCATATATGAAAGTCTTGCCTGACATGTTGCATCACCTTTAGTTAGTTATTTACTTTTGGATTCTTCTTCGTCGATCAAAACCCGCCGCAACAACTTCCCGGCCCCGCTTTTCGGCAGATGCGCCCGAAACTCAACAAAATGGGGTCTTTTGTAGGCGGCCATGTTTTCCCGGCACCACTCGATAATCTCTTCTTCTCGGATTTTGCCCTTGTATTCGTCTCTCAGCACAATAAACGCCTTCGGGGTCTCCCCCCGGTACGGGTCGGTCATGCCAATAACCGCGGCTTCCTGCACCGCCGGATGCCGGTAAAGGAGATTTTCAACCTCGGTCGGGAATACACTGTAGCCGGAACACTTGAGCAGCTCTTTTGTCCGGCCCAGGAATTTGACATAGCCCTGCTCATCCATGCACCCCGTATCACCGGTGTAGAACCAGCCGTCTCTCAGCACTTTTTGCGTTTCTTCAGGCTTGTTCCAATAGCCGAGCATCATCACCGGTCCCTTGATGGTTATCTCCCCCGTCTCATTGGGGCCCATTTCGATGGTGCCGGTCTCTTGATCCATAATCCTGACCTCGTTCATTTGGGGTATGCCGACAAAACCAATCTTGTGCTTGTGCAGCGGAGTAATCACCCCGCCGTGGGCCAGGCATTCGGAGAGTCCGTAACCTTCACCGACTATGGTCTTGGGCAGCCTTTCGATTAATTTCTTCTGGAGTTCAACCGAGATTGGCGCGCCGCCCGTCCAGAGGCATCGGAAAGAGGTCAGGTCGTATTTATCGATATCAGGCAGGTTGAGCAGGGCGATGACCATGGTTGTGGCGGCTACCCAGTGGGTACACCGGTACTGGGTTATCGCCTGGGCGACAACATCCGGCACATAGCGCGAGAGGATAACCATCCGCCCGCCGGCCACCACCGGCGCACACATGAGCTGGATCTGGCCCATGATGTGAAAGAAAGGCGTCACCCCCAGGAAGACGTCATCTTCCCTCAGGTGATACCAGTGCATGGCTCCGATAGAGACACAAGACAGGGCGTGATGGTTGATCATGACCCCTTTCGGCGTGCCGGTGGTGCCGCCGGTGTATATCAGAAGGGCCAGATCTGTTTTCAGATCATGCACCCGGCATATCGGTGCATTTTTTGACTTATTGATAAAATATAGAAAATCTATGGTGTTGGAGAAAGCCGGCTTGGCCTTCCCGGCCTCCGGGGGGAGGTGAAAAAGTGGATCTTCGGGGAGAAAGTCACCTAGCGAGGTGATGATCACGTTCTTAAGGGTGGTCCGACTCCTCACTTTTTCAACTTCCGGATAAAGATAGTCCAGCCCGATCAGGGTCTCAGCTCCCGCATCATTTATCTCATGCTCGAGTTCAGCATGTTTGAGCATGGGGTTTACGGGCACCACCATGGCCCCAGCCCTCTGGACGGCAAAATAGGCGATCACAAACTGAGGGCAGTTATCCAGGTGGATGGCGACTCGGTCCCCCTTCCCTACTCCCAGATCAACCAGTCCCCAGGCCAGCCTGTCGATCAGGCCGTCCAACTCCCGGTAGGTGATGTCTTGTCCGTAAAAGCTGACCGCGATACTCTCCGGCCGGCATCCCGCCCATTCCCGGATGTATTCAGAAGTGGGTCTGTCGACCTCAAATGTTTTGGGAACCCAAACAGGCCAGACCTGGTACCATCTGTGATCCATCTAAAGCCCTCCTTATAGACTGAACGTCCGGTCGATTACACGACAAAACAAAGATTACATAAAGCTAAAATAGTTGAACCATCTGGGATCTATCTACGCCCTCGGTATAGACTGAACGTCCGGTCGATTGCATGACAAAATAAAAATTACGTAAAATTAAGGTAATTAAAAAAATAACCGCTCAATCTAGTCGGCCATTAGGGACAAGGCGACGGATAATCTTTCTTCAGGATTCCCTGGAGTAAAATATCCCGCATCTGCTTCACAAATGTTTTCGTATCCAAACTTTCGCCGAATACGTGCCACTCCATCAGCATGCCGGTGTTGCAAGCCAGAACTGCATGGGCATACATCAAGGTGTCCACCTGCTCATCGACTGTCCCGTCCCGTTTTCCATTATCAAGCATTTCTTTAACGAAGTTCAAGTACTTATGATATACATCCCGGACCACTTTTTCGGCTTCAGTGTTGCTGCCCAGCATCTCCCCCTGAAGCGTCGTGAAAGCCATCGAGATGTGCCGGTTGTCCCGGGCGTACTCCGTCGTGCGTTTAATAAACATCCTGAATTTCTCGATAAAGTTGCCATCACAGGTCCCCACGGCCTCGATCATCCCATCCAGAAATTCGCTTTCGAATCTTCTCAAAATCGTGACCAGGATGGCATCCTTGCCGGTAAAATACCAGTAGAGGGTGCCCCGGCCGACTTTGGCCGCTTCCGTAATTTCCTTAACCGAGGTCCCACGAAACCCATTGGCCAGGAATAGCCTGGTGCTCTCCTTTATGATTGTTTCTTTTACATCCTTTGACTCAGAGTCTTTCATCGCTTTTCCTTCTTGGATCGAACGGTCAGTCGACTGTATATCTTCCTTCCGGCCTTGTCAAGGCATTTTCTTAAACCGGCGAGGTCTTCAGGAATTATAATTTTGACAGGATTAACAAGATTAACAGGAGTTATGAACCATGATAATCCTGTTAATCTTGTCAATCCTGTCAGAAAAAGAGGTGGCCGGGTTCAACAGATATATGACCAGGCTGAAAAAAATTCTTGCACATCGGGATGGGATAATATATCATATATATTGACTAATTAGTGGTGATTCAGTAGTTGGTTCTTTTCCACTAATAACCGATCAGCAACGGCGGGTTTTTCAAAAGCGTCAATTATGACCATATCTATCAGATATATTTTATAAAACTGAAGACAGGACAAGTGAGGACCAGAATATGAAATGGAGAATTTACGTGTCTGTGGCTTTGTTTCTGCTTTATCTCGGGGGAGTTTCGATCTATAACGCCGTGCAAGGCCCCATTGAGTCGCGGGCGGCTATCGCCCAACTCTCAGACAGCGCAGTGGCCTATAGCACTTCCAGGGCGATCGCGCTCGGTGCACTTCCAACACTCGGCGGGGTGGCCATAATCCTGGCCCTGGCTTTGATCTGGTTACCAGTGCTGATCAGAAGAATGAAAAGCCGAAACATCAGCGGGTACATTTTTCTTGTCTTCATGGGATTGGCCACATCCGGCTGCATGGGGCCGCCGCAATTAGAAGTGACGGAAGAAATCGCCCCCAATGAAACGGCTTTTCTGGTGCCGTTGGAAGGCGCAACTAAAGCCGAGCAAGGCAAATTCATGTCCATAGAATATTTGGAGACGGCCAAAGTAGCCACCAAAAGGATTACCATTCCCACCCGCAAGAAAGAAACCGGACGAAATTCCTGGCAATATGAGTGGATCCCGACCATGAAGTTGATCAAGGTCAACCGGACCCCGATCGCCCGAGAATGGACCAAGAGCCCCAGCTCGGGAACATCGGCCAAGGATCAGGCGATTTCGGTGGAGTCAATTGAATCCATCGATTTTTACACCGGAGTGACCGTCCAGGGATCGATCAAAGAAGAGGACGCGGCCAGGTTCTTGTATTACTTTTCCGGGAAACCTCTCTCAGCCGTGATGGACGAAAACGTCCGGGGCTACGTCCAGTCGGGTCTGTGGAATGAATTTGGTTCCAGATCGCTGTCAGAGGGAAAAGCCAAGAAGAGAGAGATATTTGAAGCTACTTTCAAAGGCGCCAAAGATTTCTTTGCCAAACAGGGCGTGACCATCGATTACCTGGGCGGATCTGAGGGGTTAACGTACAAGGATCCCAAGATTCAAGAAAGTATAAATTCCGCCTTCGTGGCCGAGAATGACCGACTCGTGGCCCAACGGGAGCAAGAGGCCCAAATTATCCGAAACGCCACCAACGTGTCCAAGGCCAAGGCTGAGCGCGAGGCCGCCGAGGAATTCGCCAAAGCCAAGGACGCCCAAGCCCTGAAGATTGGTTTGGAGATAGAAAAGATCCGGGCTAACGCGTTCAAAGCCGCCTCAGAGAAATGGGACGGTCGAATGCCGGCCTCCATCCTGCCCCAAGGCAGCAATATCCTGTTCGGCCTGGATCAACCGGCACCTAAGAAGTAGACGGATTTCATCCGGGTGATTTGAGGCGGGCCTCGGAAACGGCAAAGAGAAAAAAGAAATCCGCAGATTAA
>JADFXK010000067.1 GCA_015233625.1 Deltaproteobacteria bacterium
CAAGAGCGCCTTCGCCCATAAGGGTGGGGTGCATGTCAGCGCGGTGCTGAAGAATCCAGTCGCGTATGAGCACATCGACCCGGCCTTGGTCGGCGCCAACCGGCGGGTCCTGGTCTCCGATCTGTCCGGAAAAAGCAATATCCAGTTTAAGGCGAAAGAATTAGGTATGCACCTGGGCCGGAACGGCGCCGACAGCCAAAAAATCGTCAAGGCCGTAAAAGCGTTGGAAGATGAAGGCTATCAATTCGATGCCGCGGAAGGCTCCTTTGAACTTCTAGTCAAGAAGCTTACCGGCCAATTCAGAGAACCTTTCACCCTGGAATCTCTACGGGTGATCATCGAAAAAGGCGTACTGTGCCAGGGTCTGACCCAGGCGACGATCAAGGTCTCAGTCGGACCGGATGAAGAAATCACCGCCGCCGAGGGTGACGGCCCGGTCAACGCCATGGACAACGCCTTACGCAAGGCCCTGCACAAGTTTTTCCCAAAACTGGAAGAAGTACGCCTGGTCGATTTTAAGGTGCGGGTCGTTGAAGGCACCGAGGGAACCGGCGCCAGGGTTAAGGTGCTCATCGAAAGCGCCGACCACGAACAAAACTGGACCACCATGGGTGTCTCCGAAAACATTATCGAAGCCAGTTGGCTGGCCCTGGTGGACAGCCTGCAGTACAAGCTTTGTCAGGATGAAGAAAAAAAGCACCGCACCCAGGCTCAAATTTAGCCACCCGGCCACCCACGGAAACAGCCGGGGAAAACCATGGAGAAGCATTTAAGATTATGAAACATCAAAACGTTCATCCGCCCATAAGGCATTCTGACATACAGGAGGAAACTGCCACCGGAGACCATAGCTGGACACTCCGGCGGCAGGCCCTTGGGGTCCCTTCTTGAAACTCCGGTCGATGTGATATCTTTTGATTCTGTTTGGACCACTAAATTAGTTATCCAGACTCAGGCGTGAACCAGGTCTTCCGGCCTGTCCCAAAGCTGATACAGGCACAGCGATGACTTCACCCTGGGGTCTTGGAATCAGGTCCGCATGTTTAGAGGAGGGACTCATGAGCGAACGAATAATCATTTTTGACACTACCTTAAGAGATGGTGAGCAATCCCCTGGGGCCAGCATGAATGCCGGTGAAAAACTACACCTGGCCTTGCAACTGGAAAAATTAGGCGTAGACGTCATTGAAGCCGGTTTCCCGGCCGCATCTGAAGGTGATTTTGAGGCCGTCCGGAGCATTGCCCAGAAGGTCCGCCACACCCGCATCGCCGGGTTGGCCCGCGCCTCAAAAGAAGACATAGATCGAGCCTGGGGAGCCATCAAGGAAGCGGCCCATCCTCGGATCCATACCTTCCTGGCCTCTTCCGACATTCATCTGAAGTATAAATTGAAGATGACCCGAGAAGAGGTTATCAACCGGACCGTCGAGTCCGTCCGATATGCCCGGAGCCTGACCGACGATGTGGAATTCTCAACGGAAGACGGTTCTCGGAGCGATTGGGATTACATCTGCCGGGTCTTCGAAGCGGCCATTGAAGCTGGCGCGACGACCATCAACCTACCCGACACCGTAGGTTACGCCTTACCTGATGAGTTTGGCCAAATGGTCAAGTACGTCAAGGACCATGTCCCCAACATTCATCGCGCCGTGATTAGCGTCCATTGTCACAACGACCTGGGACTGGCTACGGCCAATACCCTGGCCGGAATCAACGCCGGGGCCCGCCAGGCGGAAGTGACCATCAACGGCAACGGCGAACGAGCCGGGAACACCAGTTTAGAAGAAATCGTCATGGCTCTCCATACCCGCCGTCAGTACCTGCATCTGGAAACCGGCATAGTCACCCAGGAGATTTACCCGTCCAGCCGGCTGGTTCGGATGATCACCGGTATCCCCGTGCAGCCGAACAAAGCCATTGTGGGGGCCAACGCCTTTGCCCACGAAGCGGGTATTCACCAAGACGGCATGTTGAAAAATCCCATGACTTATGAAATAATGGATCCGGAAGCTATCGGTCTCCTGCACTCCTCCCTGGTCTTGGGCAAACATTCCGGCCGGCACGCCTTCAAGGACCGGTTGGAAAAGATGGGCCATTCATTGCCCGAAGAAGAGATCAACCGACTCTTCGTCCGGTTTAAGGAATTGGCTGATAAAAAGAAGGAAATCGTTGAGGAAGACTTAGAGTCCATGCTGGCTGATGAACTCTTCCGGACCCCGGAAATCATCCGCCTGGAATACTTGAACGTCATCAGCGGGACGGTGGCTGTCCCCACGGCCACGGTTATCTTAAGCATAGACGGAGAAAAGAAACAAAGCGCCGGCTTCGGCGTCGGACCTATTGACGCTACTTACAATACCATTGCCAAAATGGTCGGTACCACCTCCCGGCTGGGTCGTTTTTCCGTCAGTGCGATTACCGGGGGGATGGATGCCCAGGGCGAAGTGACCGTGCGCTTAGAAGAAAATGGCTGGACCGTTATGGGCCGGGGGACAGATCCAGATATCATCACCGCCGCAGCCAAGGCCTATGTTGACGGGCTGAACCGACTGGAGTATAGAAAGAAACATCCCAAGCTATCGGAGCATCTATAATCCACGAAACCCAAACGAGAATATGGATGGATGACGATGGGGCCGAACGTCAAGCCCCGCGCCGGTACATCCTAATTGACATCAAGAACATTTACGGGAGCCTATCATTATGGCCATGACCCTGACAGAAAAGATCCTAGCCGCTCACGCCGACAAAGACCACGTTTCCCCTGGGGAACTCATCCAGGTCAAGGTTGATTTAGCCTTAGCCAACGACATCACGGCGCCCATTGCCATCAAGGTGTTTAACGAAATGGGGGCCGGGCGGGTCTTTGATCCGGCCCGGATCGCCTTGATTCCTGATCATTTCATCCCGAATAAAGACATCGACTCTGCCGAACAGGCCTTGATGATGAAGCGCTTTGCCCGGAAGCACGATATCGTCCATTATTATGAAGTGGGCCAGGCCGGCGTGGAGCACGTGCTGCTCCCGGAAAAGGGACTGGTCCTGCCCGGTGATCTGGTCATCGGCGCGGACAGCCACACCTGTACCTATGGAGCGTTGGGTGCCTTTTCCACCGGGGTGGGCAGTACCGACCTGGCCGGGGTCATGGCCACCGGCGAGATATGGCTTAAGGTCCCGGTCAGTTTCAAGATCGTTTATGAGGGCGTCCTGCCCCGCTGGGTAGGCGGTAAAGACCTCATCTTGAACCTCATCGGTCTGATCGGGGTGGAAGGGGCCATCTACGCCGCATTGGAATTCACCGGCTCCGCCATCGACACCCTGCCCATGGCCGACCGCTTCTCCATGTCCAACATGGCCGTCGAGGCCGGGGCTAAGAATGGAATTTTTACACCGGATAAAATCACTCAAGCCTATATCGAGGGTCGATCCTCTCGACAGGCCCGGTTTGCCGCCAGCGATCCCGGGGCAAACTATGATCGGGTGATTGTCATCCCCGTGGACGATCTGGAACCTCAGGTGGCCTTCCCCCATTCGCCGGCCAATACCCGGCCCATCAGTCAGGTGGGGAACGTGCCCATAGATCAGGTCTTCATCGGGTCTTGCACCAACGGCCGAGTGGAAGACCTGATCCAGGCCGCTTCAGTTATCCAGGGGCATAAGGTGGCCAGGGACGTGCGTTTGATCATCCTGCCTACGACACCCCAGGTTTACCGCGAAGTCATGCGGATGGGCCTGCTGGAAATATTCCTCGATGCCGGAGCCACCATCGGCCCCCCCAGTTGCGGCCCCTGCCTGGGCGGGCATCTGGGCATCCTAGCCAAAGGCGAACGCTGCGTGGCCACCAGCAACCGCAACTTCCTCGGCCGGATGGGCCACAGCGAGAGCGAAGTCTATCTGGCCAACCCCGCGGTGGCGGCCGCCTCAGCCGTTTTGGGCCGCATCGCCGGTCCGGCGGAGTTGGCCTAGTTACACGCGCATTGACTGATAGCAGATTAATATCATTAAGTTAAAATTCTAGGTTTGGTTCTCGCATGACCCAGGGTGGCGTTTCGCTGACCCTGGGCTAGAATATTTATCCCCTGCGGGGAAAGTGATTTCGTCAACCGGAATGGGCTGATTTGTATTAAAGGTCCATTTCCGGGGTTAAGCACACCATTGACCAGACCACTGTCCTAATACGCCGAAGGCGTTACATAATCTAGCCCAGCGAAGCGCCACCCTGAGGGCAGGATTAACCCAGAAGCACCAGATGCCTTCAAAAGGGACAATTATGACCGTCTAACGCCGTTCTAACGTTCCATTAACCTGGTAATGCCCATGCCTGACGAGGATAAACGATGATTACAGGTGTCTCTATAAAGAATTTCAAGGTCTTCAAAAGCCTTGATGTAAAGGGGCTGAGCCGGGTCACATTGATCAGCGGAAGAAACAATTGTGGGAAGACTACCTTTTTGGAGGCTGTTTTTACTCTATTTGATAGAAATAACCTCCATAATATTCCCCACCTACTTAACCGCAGAGGAATAGATCAGGTCGTTCTCAGACCGGAAGAATTATGGGCGCCGATTTTTCACAACTGGCAAATAGATCAAGATGTCGAGGTATCCGTCACTAAAGATGGCGAAATAGAATCGTTGACCTACCGATATAAGAATACATATCCCAGAAAAATAGCGGCCGGGCCGTTAGGTGAAATAGGTGGCGTGAAGGTGATCCAGACAGGACAAAGTTCTACTTTCATGCAAGCGCTAGAATTGAATTACCTGAAAGGCGATGTCTCTGCTACCTCTCACTTGTTCATTGGCCCTGGAGGGTTGGACATGGAGGCCGACTGGGTGTGTCCACAGGATTATCCGGTGGCTATATTACCTATCGACACCAAAACCAGCACGGATGACCCCGAACGCTTCGGAATCCTGGACATCGATGGGAAGGCAGATTCCATCCTTGAAATCTTAAGAGTTATCGAGCCGAATTTGAAGTCCTTATCCGTGGTGGTTCGGGGAGATACCAAACTGATCTACGGAGACGTCGGAATTGGTCGAAAGATCCCCGTGCTCTATATGGGAGAAGGACTGTCGCGCTTGCTTACTTTATCCCTTCATCTGGCCACTTTCAATAAAGGCACAGTGCTGGTGGATGAAATCGCAACCGGGATCCATCACGCCGTCTTACCGAACGTGTGGAAAGCCCTTTTCAAAGCCGCGGAGGAATTTGACTGCCAGATCATCGGCACCACCCATAGCTATGAATGTGTGGAAGCAGCATATTCAGCAGTTTTGCCAGATAAACAGGACTCGTTCACCTATATTCGCCTGGCCAGAAAAGTCGAAAACACGGTAGCTCATGTTTTTGATTATGGACATGTGCAGGCGGCCTTTGAATCGGAACTGGAGATCCGCTAAATGGTCACACGGAAAATCGAAGAAAGCAAACTGCTGGCGGTAGAAGGGAAAGATGATGGCAAATTCTTCGCCAAGGCTTTTGAACTCTATGGAATTCAGCAAGTTCAAATCATGGAGTTTGCTGGTATTGATAAACTCCGCGGGCTTATTATGGATCTTCCGATGATGGATGGATTTGAATCTCTTGAGACCCTGGTCGTGGTTAGGGATGCCGACCTTGACCCCAAAGTCGCTTTTGAGAGTGTTATAAATTCATTGAAAGCCGCCAAGTTGCCTCAGCCCAGTCAACCTTTCAGTTTTGTTCCGGGGCCTCCTCGGGTGGGAGTCATGATCCTACCCGGATACGATCCAGGTGGGGACCCTCCAACGTTACGCACCGGAGCATTGGAAGACCTGTGCCTGGAGATCGCGAAAGTCAACCCTGTGCTGGAATGTGCGGACGACTTCTTGAAATGTGTTAGGGACAGATATCAATCCCCCAAACACGAAAATAAGTCCCGCTTACATGCTTACCTTTCAATGGTTGAAGACTATGCTGGAGATAAACTGGGCGAGGCTTCAGCAAAAGGGGCCTGGGATTATCAGCACCCGGCGATGAGTCCGGTCAAGGAAATCATAAAATCAATGTAACCATTAGCGATGGCGACACCAAAATGATTCGAACCTGAGCCAAAGGATGCAGAATGAAAGAGTTTCTCAAGCGGCTTGACAACTTAAGCATTTGGATCAAGATAGTAGTGCCGATTGTGGTCGTCACGTTAGGGGGAATGATAGTCTCCTCGGCGATTCTATTCTCTTCTTTTCGAGGAATAATTAAAGAAACCGATATGGATAAACTTCTTCCCGCCATCATTCTTACGGCCGCGGCCAACGGGGTGGTGTTGATCCTGGTTACCTGGGTGGTAGTGCTGAAGCTAGTCAGCCAACGGGCCAAACGGGTCAGCCAGACGTTGAAAGATATTGCTGAGGGCGAAGGGAATTTGACTTCACGATTGGGGGTGCCTAATTCTGATGAACTGGGCCTGCTGGCCAGGTGGTTTAACCTGTTTGCCTCAAAACAGGAACAAACAGTTCGCAAAATCGGCGCCAACGCTGAGACTATCGAAGAGTTCTCCCGGTCTCTCCAGAAACTGTCGGAAGAGAATCTTAGGACGGCGGAGAGTACTCTCGCCCATACATCTCGGGTTAGTCAATTGACTGAAGAGGGTTGCCGAAGCATCGAATCCGTGGCTGAAGAGATCAGAAGTGTCTCCGAAAACGTCAACACCATCGCCACCGGTATGGAGGAGATGGATGCGACGGTGCGTGAGATTGCCCAGAATACGGAACAAGGGCGGATGATCAGCGCTCAAGCGAATACAGATGTGGAAAGCGTTCGCACCGAAACTGAGGTGCTGAAGAAAGCCTCGGAAGAGATCGGGTCGGTCTTAGAAGCCATCAATGAAATTGCCGAACAAACGAAACTCCTGGCGCTTAACGCCACCATCGAAGCCGCCCGGGCCGGTGAAGCGGGTAAGGGTTTTGCCGTGGTGGCTACGGAAGTTAAAGAATTAGCCTTGCAATCATCGAAGTCAACCGATGTCATCCGCGTTAAGGTTGAACAACTCCAACAGGCTACCTCACGGGTGGTGACTCGGGTCGGCGACATCGAAAAGGTGATCCACCGCATCATGGAAATGGTCGCAACCATCGCCGCCGCGGTGGAGGAACAATCGGTGACAACAAGTGAAATGTCCCACAATGTCAGCACCGTCGCCACCAACGCCCATACCATTTTGGAGCATATCCACAACAGCGTCACCATGCTCCAAGAGATTGCCGGGGCCAGTGTAAATGTGAAAGAAAATATGTTTGCCGTGGCCTTTGGCGGACACCGGACAAAACGCCAATCTGCCGAAGTTCATCTTCTGGCCGCGGAAGAAGGACTGGCAGGACATCTCTCTCACCTGAAGTTTACCCCGCTCCGGTTCGGCGTAGCCAAGGTTAAGGCGGCCCATTTGGATTGGTTGTCCAAGCTCGAAGCGTTCAACGATGGATATATCGACTTGCGCCCGGAAGATGTGCCTTCCCATCTAAACTGTGCCTTTGGTAAGCATTTTCATGGGGAAATGAAACAACTAAGTGATCATAAGGCTTATCAAAAGGTAAATGAAAATCATCAGAAAGCCCACGAGGCTTTTGTTAAGATCATCACTCTCAAGAAAAATGGGAAAAACAACGAGGCCGGAGCGGCTTTCAAGGACCTGGAAACGAAGATAAAACCGGAGCTTTTCCATTGGTTGGATGAGCTATGTTATGTCTAATAAAGGGCCGCAGCTTGGCCGCAAGAAAGAATCGAGTCAGTTTTATTGAAGAGACTAAAAGAGGTGAAATAGACACATGTTCCCTCATCTTAATTCCTGATGAACCTGCTCCGGCTGCGACTAGACTCGGGAGTCAACCAATAAGGAGACAACACGATGTTACTAAAAGGTAAGGTTTGGCGGTTTGCCGACCACATTGATACGGATCTGATCATTCCGGCTCGATACTTGAATGTTTCAGATAAGAATATTCTGGCCAGCCATGCTTTTGCCGACTTGCGGCCGGAATTTGCCCGAGAGGTCAAGCCGGGGGACATCATCGTGTCCGGGATTAACTTCGGCTGCGGTTCGTCGCGGGAGCACGCCCCGTTGGCTCTGAAGGCCGCCGGAATCGCCGCCATTATCGCCCCCAGCTTTGCCCGCATCTTTTACCGGAACTCCTTCAACATCGGTCTGCCGTTGCTGGAATGCGCCGAAGCCTCGGACAAGGTCAAAGAGGGGGACATGCTGGAAGTGGATACACTCCAGGGACGAATTCAAAACCTGACTAAAGGCGAAAACTATCAGTCTCAATCAATTCCGCCTTTCATGCAGCAACTCATCGACGCCGGCGGCCTGGTCAACCAAATCCGTATCCGCGTCCAGGCCCAGGGGCAACTTGGCCGGTAACCAGGTCGGTTAGCAACCCGTAACCCGAAACTGTGATAATTGGAGAACAACATGCTCAGTGACTCGGCCAGAAAAGGATTTGAGCGGGCGCCCCACCGGAGCCTGTTTCGAGCGTTGGGACACACCTCAGAGGAGATGAACCGCCCTCTGATCGGCATCGCCCATGCCCACAGCAGTATTGTTCCAGGACACATGCACCTGAACCAACTCGTGGATGCGGTCAAAGCCGGCATCTACATGGGTGGCGGAGTACCGGCCGACTTTGGCGTTATTGGTGTCTGCGACGGCATCGCCATGAATCATGAAGGAATGAAGTACTCCCTGGTCAGCCGAGAAACAATCGCCGACTCAGTCGAGATCATGGCTCGGGCTCATGCCTTTGACGCCCTGGTCCTGATTCCCAACTGCGACAAAATAGTCCCAGGTATGCTCATGGCCGCGGCCCGGTTGGACATCCCGGCTATCATCATTAGCGGCGGACCCATGCTGGCCGGTCGACATCACGGGCAACCGACTGACCTGGCCAAGGTTTTTGAGGCGGTGGGCACAGTCAGCGCCGGAAAGATGGACCCGGATGAACTCGAGGAGTTGGAGCAAAACGCCTGCCCCACGTGCGGCTCCTGCGCCGGCATGTTTACCGCCAACTCGATGAATTGTTTGACTGAATCATTGGGTATGGCCTTGCCCGGCAACGGCACCATCCCGGCCGTCTATTCCAAACGTCTGGTCCTGGCCAAGCAGACCGGAATGAAAATCATGGAACTCTTGGACAAGGGCATCACGCCCAGCAAGATACTGACTCCCGGCAGCCTGGAGAATGCCTTGACGGTGGATATGGCCTTGGGTTGCTCCTCCAACACCCTACTTCATCTGGCCGCCATTGCCCACGAAGCCGGGCTGGAGCTGCAACTTGAGCGGGTGAATACCATTAGCGGTCGGATACCTCGACTGTGTCATTTGAGCCCGGCCGGACCGTTCCATCTCGAAGACCTGGACGCGGCCGGCGGTGTCTCGGCGGTGATGAAGGAGCTTGACCGACAGAACCTATTGGATCGCCATTGTATGACGGTAACCGGCCGGTTGGTCGAAGACAATCTCCAAGGCTCTGCTCCGGCCGACGGAAACGTGATCAAGACATTGGAGTCACCCTATGCCCCGGAAGGCGGCCTGGCCGTCTTGTTCGGCAACCTGGCCCCGGATGGATGCGTAGTCAAACAATCAGCCGTAGCCCTCGAAATGCGCCGGCATCGCGGTCCTGCCCGGGTTTTTGATTCCGAAGATGACGCCACCCAGGCTATCTTAAACGGGCTGATCGAACCTGGAGACGTCATGGTCATCAGGTATGAAGGTCCCAAGGGAGGCCCGGGAATGCGGGAAATGTTGACCCCCACAGCGGCCATTGCGGGGATGGGTTTGGACGCCAAAGTAGCCTTGCTCACTGATGGCCGGTTTTCCGGAGCGACGCGCGGCGCGTCCATCGGTCATATCTCACCCGAGGCCATGGACGGCGGTGTCATCGCCCTGGTTGAGGAGGAGGATGAAATTGAAATTGACATTCCGGCCCGCTTGCTTACTCTCCGGGTAGATGAGGCGGTGCTGGAAACCAGGAGGCAAAACTGGCTACAGCCTCCCCCCAAGGTTACTTCCGGAGTTTTGGGCCGATATGCCAGGTTGGTCGGTTCAGCGGCTCGTGGAGCAGTGTTTAAGGAGGAGTAAAAGTCGTGACAAAAAAATGCGGTGCGGAAATTTTGTTTGAAGTCTTGGTGGACGAAGGAGTGGACACCATCTTTGGCTACCCAGGCGGTGCGGTAATCGATATCTATGACCATATGCCCAACTTCCCCATCAAGCATATCCTGACCCGCCATGAGCAGGCGGCCGTCCATGCCGCAGATGGATATGCCCGAACATCGGGTAAGACCGGAGTCTGTCTGGTCACATCCGGACCAGGGGCGACCAATACGGTCAGCGGCATCGCTTCGGCCTATCTGGATAGTATCCCGCTGGTGGTCATCACCGGTCAGGTACCATGCCACCTGATTGGCAACGATGCTTTTCAAGAGGTGGATATTGTTGGTATTACCCGGCCATGTACCAAACACAACTATTTGGTCAAACGGGTTGAAGACCTGGCCCGGGTCATCCGGGAAGCCTTCGCCATTGCCGCTTCCGGTCGGCCTGGTCCCGTATTGATTGATCTACCCAAAGATGTCATGCAGCAAAAAATCTCCTTTACCATGCCTGGGCCGGCTCATCTCCGAGGTTATAACCCCAACTACCATCCCCATCGAGGTCAACTCCAAAAAGCCGCCAAGCTCATAGCTAAGGCCCACAGACCGGTTCTCTTTGGCGGTGGCGGGGTCATTCTATCCAAGGCTTCAGAGGAATTCCGCCGATTGGCCGAGCATCTGTCTCTCCCGGTTACCACCACGTTGATGGGATTGGGCGCCTTTCCCGGGACTCACCCCCTCTGGCTGGGCATGTTGGGGATGCATGGCACCTACCCGGCCAATATGTCCGTTGGCGAATGCGATCTGCTCATTGCCGTAGGAGCCCGATTTGATGACCGGGTCACCGGGAAAACGGATGAATTCGCCCCCCAGGCCAAAATCATTCACGTGGACATCGATCCCACTTCCATTCGGAAAAACATCCAGGTGGACGTGCCCATCGTGGGAGACTGCAAGCTGACTCTCCAGGCACTCAACGAAATGATGGCCGAAGAAGATGTCTCCGACTTAAAGGCCACCAGGGATGACTGGCTTCATCAGATAAAGACCTGGAAGGAGGTCTCTCCGCTCAGATACCGACAGGATGACCAGGTTATCAAGCCGCAATACGTGGTGGAAAAGCTATACGAGCTCACCCAAGGGAAGGCCATCATCACCACTGAAGTGGGCCAGAACCAGATGTGGGCCGCCCAATTCTACCATTTTGATAAACCCAACACCTTTGTCACTTCCGGGGGCCTGGGCTGCATGGGCTTCGGTTTTCCGGCCGCGATCGGCGCACAAACGGCCTGCCCCGACCGGGTGGTCATCGATATCGCCGGCGACGGCAGTATCCAGATGAATATTCAGGAACTGGCTACAGCGGTAGAAAACAAGTTGCCCGTCAAGATCGCCATTTTAAACAACCGTTATTTGGGCATGGTCCGTCAATGGCAAGAGCTGTTTAAAGACCGCCGTTACGTTTGCACCAATATGGAGGGCGCCCCTGACTTTGTCCGCCTGGCCGAGGCTTACGGGGCGGTGGGCTTGCGCGCGACTCGACCCGACGAAGTGGAAGATGTCATCAAAAAAGCCCTGGATACGCCCCAGACGGTGATCATGGATTTTGTCGTCGACCGTGAAGAATGTGTTTACCCCATGGTCGCCACCGGTGACCCGATCACTAAGATGCTGCTGGTCTGATCCGGCGCCGTCCCCACATCCACCTCACAAATAAATTCGCCCGCTTTCCCGTCCGTCTTTGACATCTGGGGCAGGTTAACCACTTGCCTCAGGTGCCACAACCTCCCACGCAGCTTTTTCCATGCCCTAAAGAAAAGGACCCCTTCTGGCTGATCCGCCGGGCAGGGTCCTTCGGATAAATTTCAACAGGACTCACCAATCTCAGGTTGGCGCTTCGCCGGGGCAGAGAACCCGTCGGACCCGCACAAGAAAAAACCCCGCCTGGCTGGTCAGCCGGGCAGGGTCCTAAGGTTACAACATCATGGGATTAAGCCGAAGCTGATCCCTTCTCCGGGAATAATTTCGTGATCAGTTCTTTCGACGGCGGTTGGGTGCACAGGCTGACTCCAAAATAGAGAATCCCGCAACCCGCCACCAAAATCCATTCCATCGTTCCCATGCCCAGGACTTTCTGGTCCAGCACTGCCCAGCCGCCGAACAAGGTGGCGACGCTCCCGAAAATAACCGTGCAAACAGCGGCCCATTTAGTGGCCCGTTTCCAGTAATAAGACACCACGGTGACAAAGAAGAAGATGGCGCCCAGGCCCATGGCCGAGAGGCCCATGAAAATGGCCAGCAGCTCCGGCGGCTTGTTCAGCGTCCAAATGAAGGGCAGGAAGAGAAATAGGGCGATTAAGAAATAGCCCATCATCAGCATGGTTTTGTCGGTCGTCTGGGGCCGCAGCAATTTGACGATGTCACGGGTCACGTTGGCGCTCATGATAAAGACCATGGCCGACAACGTCCCCAGGGCCGCCCCGACCAGCCCGGTCAAATAGGCGGCCAGCAAGCCCGGTCCGCCAACGGCCCAGGAAAGCATGGGCGCAGCCAGATCGGCTCCCCATTGCTTATTGGCCAGCAGGTTCTTGCCAAAGATCATCCTGGCCACCAGACCGTTGCTGGAGCAATCCAGCATGATCGGGACCCCCGCCGTCAACCAGACCACGAAGCACAGGGTGATGAACTCTTTCTTGCTCATGCTTTTCATCCCCAGGAACCGGCTGACATTGTGAGGAAATCCCACAGCCATGGTGAAGAAGATGACCGGCGTGGCGAAGATGCCCACATAGCTGGAGAAGAGTTGAGGGACACCCACCTTGGGCAGAGACGGATCAATGAGCCGCATCAGGTTGGGGCTCTGCTTCATCAGCGATTCTGAGATCGCCCCAAATCCTCCGGCATAAATGATCGCCCAAAGGCCCAGTGCTCCGCCGACCAGAGCCAAAAAACCGCCCTTTACCGCGATAAACCATTGCGTCCCCATATATCCGCCCAGGGCCAGAAACAACCAGGCGATAATAATGGAAATCAGGAGACACCAAACAGCCGGCAAACCGGTGACGGCATACCAGACCGCGCCGGCCGCCTTAAGTTGGCCCACGGAGTAGATAAAAAGAAAGAACAACATGCTTCCGGCAATAAGAAGTTGCAGTCCCTTTGACTCGAACCTGCGGCCGAGTGTTTCCGGAATCGTGGCTGCCCCCAATTTGAAAGAGAATTCTCTGGTTTTAGTGGCGGCCAGCCAGACACAGGGGATGATCCCGATCAACGACCAGATCCCGCCGAACCACATTCCGGAAAATCCGACACTATAAACGACGGCCGTACTACCACAAAAGGCCCAGCCTGAGATATAGGAGCCGGTGAGGGCCAGGCCGGTCACCCAGGGGCCGATGTCTCTCTTCCCGACCAGATACTCATCCATGCCCTTCCATTGTCTCTTGGCCATAATCCCGAGAAAGACGGCCACGGACAAGAGGATACCCACTCCGATGACCGAGCCTATAATCATTCCAGGGGTCGGTTGAGGTATATCTAGGAATTTTGGATTCATTCATCCCACCTCCTGGCAATGAGCCATGTCCCGACGACTGTCATAAAAAAAGTCCCAATCATTATCGCCCCCCAAACATACCACGCGAACATTGGATCAACAGGTTCCGGTTGCATCTCTAGCCCTCCTTAATTACAGGATTTTTGCAGGAGTCCCTGCCTGCCTCTTGGTCCGAAGACCCCCCCTAACTCACGCCTGTAAAACTTTGCCGGGGCGAAGGGATGATGGACAGCGGTGCGGCCGGGTTCGCCTTGACCGACCCCACCAACAGTCGTAACTACCACAAAAGAATTATCATTGACAGTCAGCGACTCTCCTCGCCAGAGGTTCCATCAACCACAACTTGGCCCGTCCCCCGTCACCAAGTACCTCAAAAGAGGCCGAACCGAACCGGGTCGTTATCTTTCGCGGTCACTTAGTGTTTTTATGACAGAGTCAGGTTATTCGTATCATAGGATTTTGTCAAGCCTTTTCTGTATCTGTTGTACACCCTTTT
>JADFXK010000068.1 GCA_015233625.1 Deltaproteobacteria bacterium
AGTGCTATATTAGATATAAGAATGAAAGCGAAACTTTAAGATAAAAAAATGAAACAAGGAGGTCACAATGGTAAAAACTCTATTAGCATCGGCAGCGATACTTTTACTGGCTTTTTCAGTTGTCGGCCCGGTCCGGGTCCTTCAGGTCTACCCCGTTATACCCGATCATAATGGCATCCGAAGCTTTCTCCGTTGGTTTGCTGACCACGGTGTCGGCCGTTAGGGTCAGGGACTGGTGCGGCCAGGCGGGCTGGGCCGGAGTCTGACCCGACATACTGCCCAGGAGTTCCTGAACCTTGGCCGCCACTTTGGCCGATTCCACGTCTCCATACACGGCTAACACCAGGTTGCCCGGAGTCATCAGTTGCCGGTGCAAGGCGACCAGGTCATCCCGGCTGAATCCGGTCACGGATTCCGAGGTGCCCAGGATATCGTTATGGTAAGGATGGTCTTTGAAATAGGTAGTCCGGAACAGGTGCTCCACCTCGGCTTGCCAGCTTTCGTCCCGCTTCTTGATGGCCAGCAGGGTGTCCCGGCGTTCCGTCTCCATTTCCTTGGGATCAAAACCAGGGTTCCGAAGAACATCGGTCAGGATGACCAGTGCCTGATCCAGGTCTTCCTTAAGGAACTGGCCCTTAACAAAAAATGTGTTTCGGCCCGATCCCGCGCCCATCGCGCCACCCAAAGATTCAATCTGGGTGTCAATCTGCGGCTTGGTCCGGGTGGTGGTGCCGCGGAAAAGCATATCGGCCATAAATCGGCTTAACCCCGGCTTGTCCTTGGGTTCATAGGCCAGGCCGCCCCGGCCCACGAGCATGATATTGACCATGGGCAAGGATTTAATCGGGCTAATCAATAAGGTCAGACCATTGGGCAGAACTTTCTTTTCTACCACCGGTCTGACCGCCTGCGGTTCGGTCTTGGCCTCTGGCTTGGCCTTTTCGGCGCCGGCCGGTCTTAGGACGGCCACAGTGCGATGATCGTTCCGGAAGTACGTGTTCACCACTCGGGTGATTTCGGCCGGGGTAACCTGCTGAATCCGGTCATTATAGTTATCTTCAAAATAAGGATCTCCGGTCTGGGCCATGTTTTCGGCCATATCTGCGGCCTGGCCCTCAACGCTCTGACGAGAAAAGACCCGCTGGGCCATGACAGCCCGTTTGGCCCGTTCCAACTCGGACAGGTTGACCGGTTCCCGTCTCAGCCGGTCGATTTCTTGATTCACCACCTCCATGGCCTGATCCTGGTTTTGGTAGGGCAGGTTCATGGAGATAATGAACATCCCGGCTACGCCGGACGGGGTGTAGGAGGAACAAGATACGCCCAAGGCCAGGTTACGTTCGTCCCGAAGCACCCGATGCAGCCGAGACGATTTTCCCTGCCCCAAAATAATGGCCAGGACATCGAGGGGATACATATCTGGTGCGGTTAAACTCACCGTTTTGTAGCCCACGGAAATCGAACCGAGCCGGGCCAGCGGAGATTCTTTTTCCACCCGTCGGTCCGTTAATTGCTCCGGTTCTGCCGGGACATAGGTATCTACCTGGGTCCCTCTGGCCCAGTCCCGGCTGAGCTTGATGATCTCGTTCAAGGCCTCATGGGGATTAACATCTCCGACCACGGTGACGATGGTGTTTTGGGGCACATACCGGGTCTTGTAGTACGTTAGCAGATCCTGCCGGGTGACCCGTTTAAAGACGTCTTCATACCCGATGACGGGATATCTGATCGGGTTTTCCCGATAGGCCGTGGCCAGAAACAGCCGGTTCAAGATCCGGTCGGGATTGGTTTCATTCATCCGCATCTCTTGAATAATGACCTGACGTTCCCGGTTGAACGCAGTTTCATCGATGGCGCAAGTGGAAACATAATTCATTAGAAGGAACAGAGCTTTCTTATACCGATCCGAAACGGTGTTGATGAAAAAAACAGTGTGGTCGGTGGAGGTGTAGGCATTCGTTGCGCCGCCCAGCTCTTCCAACGTTTTTTTGGCCTCAGCCTCCGTAAAAGCCGAGGTCGCCCCCCCAGCCACGACGTGTTCCAAATAATGGCTCAATCCGGCCGTCATCCAGTTTGCTTCATAGATGGACCCGGCCTGCACAGAGACCTGAGAGGCCACTGTCTTGGACATGTGGCTTTCCCGGATCAAAATGGTTAATCCATTGGTGAGTTGGACAAAAAAATCCCCCGGCCGAGAAGGAAACACCCTGGCCACCAGGGCCTGGTCGGTCGCAGCTAATTTAAGGTTGGGGATGGTCTTTTTTTCATCAGCCAGGGCACTCGATTTATCCGCGGTGGTTTCAACCGGCGGATTTCCCGTGGCTGCAGATCCGGCCAACAGCAGCCAGACCAAAGTCAAGATCAGGGTCAAGGTGAGGCAACTTCTTGGGTGTAAGGAGTGAGTTTGCAAAGTAGATCGTCCTTATGCTTGGGGAAGGGGAGAGTGATATCTTAGACCACCTGCTGCTTGTTACTTGTTAAATAAAACAGGCAACAGCTAACACAACCTGGTGATCAGGAATTTACGATCGTTTGAGTGCTCAACATCTGGCGATCCAGATAATCATCGCACTCGCGTAACGCCTGTGGCAAATATTCGATGAACCTCAACGCCTTAAGATACAGATCGTAAATTTCTTCCAGGGTCTTATCCATGGAAAAGGTTGCGTAGTCTTGATGAACCAGGCGGTTTCGCTCATTTCCGACTTCCAAGAAGGCTCGCACAGCGGAGTTGAGGTCATCAGATTCTGCCAAGCGGTTTTTCATGGTGTCTTTAAACTCCGCCCCGAAGAGGCCGAAGAACTGGTTTGCATTTTTACTTTCCCAATTGAACCACGTGTGATATTGGCGCGTTATAGCCTTGTTCTGGACAAAATTCTCAACAAGTACCGAGCCGCTTGCACGCTCTTTAATATATTCCAACACACAATCACACATCCGGTGCTCGAAATGACTTGCAATTGCGAGTAGCAGGTCTTTCCTGAAACGATCAGCAGCAGTGAGAGCTAAAGACACATTTGTCTCTTTGAGGGTTTGAATTATCTCCTTCGCCTCTTCATACAACCTAACAACGGGGGGTTTTTTTTCTGGCATTGTCATAAAGACCCCAAGAGGGCCTTGGCCCGATTTAGGCGCGTCTTAACGTTTTCCGTTTGAGTGGTCCATTCGGACATAGCCTTCTTAAATTCCAGGTCTTCTTCGAGCTTAAAGAGTTGATCAGCGGAAATAGAGCCGCGCACCGATCGCCTTTCACTGAAAGCTTGTCCACAAACGGCCGCGAAGGCAGACTCATAGAGAGCAACATTAAAGCGCCCGGTCTTTTTGCCAAAAAAGGCGTCTTCCGGAAGCCCATGACAGGCATCCAAGAACGAGTCCAAGAGGAGCGAAAGGTACTGGTTCTGTTCTGCATTGTTACCCCGACACTTCCTGGAAAATTCGTTTAAGAATCTGATCATCGATGGCGCATAGTTTTCGCCGTCAATTAACAAGGCGAAGCCTCGGAGCAAGATCTCGACGTCCTTCATATGGAGATCAAGATCTTGATTGCGTAGAATTCGACGCCACTCGGGCTTGGAATTGGCCCGGTAGAGCACATCGTAAAATGGCGAGTGAAACATGCTTGTCCGTATTTCTTGAGGCTTTAGGTTGACACCACCAGTGTTTAGTCTATTAAACACCTCATACATTGAGGAATCATCGCTCTGAGGGGAGTTTTGCTTGATAATGACATTCCTGATCGTGCGAAGGTCAAATTGAGTCTTGTAAGTCCCTAAGGTGTCATAACCAAGGCCCTTGAAACGATTAGAATGTTTCGGTAGCATTCCGGTTAGCTTGAGACTAAAATTTTGAAAATAGGTATCATCGTTGACTACGTGGTCAGGAATTTTGCCGGACTCATCGAAGATCGTCCGAATTTCAGCTCGTTTATCTTTCTTAGGGAAGCGTTGCTTGACGAAATAGTAGATTGACATCAAGCGCTGCTGCCCATCAATGACGAGAAAGCTGTTGCGTTCCGCCTCATAGAGAAACACCTGGGGCACGGGCAGCCCAATAATTAGAGATTCAATGAGTTTTGATGCTCTTCCGATATCCCATACGTAGTTCCTCTGAAAACCGGGGATACGAATAGCCCCGGATTCCATGAAACTGTACATAGTAAGAACGTTAAAATCGTTGGGCGCGGCAGTAATGTCATACTCTTCGATTTGGATATCGTCGGCGTCGTCAGCATAATCCTCAAACCAATTGTTTTCGTTATTGGTCGCCATGTTGCGTCAATCTCCTGGGAATATTGTTTATAACTCATTCCGGCCGTGTGTTGATTATGTACCTGGACAATTCTGTTTGGTTGACAGTAAAACAAAATAATCTGGTTACCCGGTCCAGCCCATCGTTCACGAGTGATGAATTTGGTCTCGGCTCATGCCGATGTCTTCGATCAGATCGTCCACGGAATCGTAATAGACTTCCGTACCTCGGGAAAAGTGCATCAAGGTATGGTGCAGTTGGATCGGGATATAGGGATAGATCTTTCGCAGATTCATCACCCGGTTCGACCAGACAATGTTAAGATCGTCATCGATCATCCGGCCGGCCAGATCAGGCTGCTCCCGCCTCAGATCACCCATCAAGACATCGCCCTTGCCCACCACAAAGGCCAGGACGTTACCCAACCCAAACAGGTCGAATCCGAAAGGGTTCTCTTTAGTGCGGTAGGCGTAATCGAAATCAATCCAGACGTAGCGGCCGGAGTCCTTCTCCACCAGCAGATGATCCCGCCGGATATCGCCATGGGTGGTCCGATGTTCGTGTAGGAGTCTTAAGGCCGTGTAGGCCTGCAACAACTTATCCAGGATCTCTGGCAATTGGTTGTGGAAGTATTCTTCATGCGTCCCTGGCAGGTCGATGATGTGATCGGCCAGAGTCGGTCCCTCAACAAAATCCAGAATCCGGAGGTTGTTTCCTGAGTCGTCTTCCACCGAGTAGCCCTGCATAAAATGTGGGTGACCTTTAACCAGGTTGAGAATTCGGGCTTCTTTTTTGGGATTTCTGAAAAAGGTAAATTTTATTTGGCCGATGACGCCTTCATAAGTTTCAAAAAAAGCCAGCTTCAAGACTTTGCGCCGGCCGGTTCGAAGGTCATGGGCCCGTTTAACCCAGTACTTGGGCTCATCATCAAGACCGAACCGTTTTTCCGTCTCCGTGCCCCGTACCAGGAACAGATCTTCCCCGGCGCAAATCACATCATTCGAATTGATATTGAAATAATTGCTGGTATCCGTAAATACTCGCAGACGGGCCGGGTTGATGGAGATGCCCAATAGGCGGTGGATCTGACCCGCAATAAATTCCCGTGATGGTATCCGGTCGTTGTTCAGATGGTCCTCCGTAGCCTGAGTCTTACCCCAATAGACAAGCTATAGATTAACGCGCTCTGGTTCCTATCCGTTATCTTTATCCTGCTCTAAGACCTGGCGAATCAGCCGGAGCATTTCTCTGGTTTCGTATGGCTTATTAAGAAACCCCCGGGCGCCGTCTTTAATGGCCAGGTTGGCCGGTTCCGGCCCGGCAAATCCACTGGCCATGATGACCTTAAGGTCTGGATTGATTTTGAGAAGCTCTGTCAGACACTTCCGTCCCCCCATGCCTGGCATGATCAAATCCATCAAGACCAGGTCGATGTTTTTCCCTTTCTCCCGATACAGTACCAGGGCGCTCTCGCCATCAGATGCGGTGAAGACCGTGTAGCCAAACTTGGTCAAAACTTGTCGGCCGACGTTTCTGATGAAATCTTCGTCATCCACCAATAAAATGGTCTCAGTGCCGCTCTCGTAGATCGGTCTTTGGATTTTTTCTTCCGAGACGGCCGGCGCAGTTTGCGGAATGGCCGGGAGAAAGATATTAAACGTGGTCCCATGTCCTGGTTCACTATAGCACATGACATGACCGCCATGTTTCTTGACGATGCCGTAGACCATGGCCAAACCCAATCCGGTGCCTCGGCCAGACTCTTTAGTCGTAAAAAACGGCTCAAAAATATGGGCCTGGATATCCTTGGTCATCCCGTGCCCCGTGTCAATGACGGAAATAGTCACGTAGTCGCCCGGGTTGACGTCTAAATGAGTCTTGCCGTAGCGCTCGGTTATAGTGTGATTCTTGGTTTCGATAATCAGGTCGCCACCATCGGGCATGGCATCCTTGGCGTTAATGGCCAGGTTCATTAGCACCTGCTCAATTTGGGCGGGATCCGCCTCCACCGGCCATAAGTCATCGGCTAATCGAAGTCCGATGCCGATCATTTTGGGCAAGGTGTGGTCTAAAAGCTTCCTTAGCTCCCGAATCTCATGGTTCAGGTCTAGCTGCTGCAGTTTGACCTCCACCTTCCGGCTGAAGGCCAAAAGTTGTCGGGTCAAGATGCCGCCTCGTTTGGCGGCCCGATAAATACCTTGCAATCGCCTATAGATCGGATCCTTCTCACTTGATTCTAACAACAACAGTTCGGAGAAGCCCTGAATAGCCTGAAGAAGGTTGTTAAAGTCATGGGCGATGCCTCCGGCTAAGGTGCCGATAGCTTCCATCTTCTGGGCGCGCTGCAATTGAGATTCCAGACGCAGTCGAGCGGTGACGTCCCGGTCCACTCCGGTAAAGCCAATGAGGTGTCCGGCCGCGTCAAAGATCGGTTGGGCGCTGCTTTCAAAAAAACGCTCGCTTCCGTCTTGGTGAATGCGGCATAAGGCCAGGTCGGTCCACCCGGTCTTTTCTGCCACTCCTTTTTGGAAAAGAACTTGCAAAATCTCCCGATCTTCGGGGTGAACCAGCCTCCAGGCCAACACTCCGACAACATCGCCCACGTCATAATTCAACAAATTCTTGACTGCACTATTGGAGAAGGTATATCGGCCGTCAGCGTCTACCGCCCAGACCCAATCCACGATTGACTCGACCAGGGAGCGATATTTTTCTTCGCTTTGACGCAGTGCTTCTAAGGCTTGCTTCTTTTCTTTTCTGAGGTCGATGGTTTCCACCGCTCCCTCAAGGAGCCGAAGGAATTCAGCTGGTTGAACAGGTTTGCGGAGATAATGCAGCGCCCCTTTTTCTAAGGCAGACACGGCTGAGTCTAGATCCGCATAGGCGGTCATAATGACAAAAACACAACCTGGCAGATTCTTTTTTAGATATGATAAGACTTCCGTGCCGGAACCATCGGGTAGCTTCAAATCGATAAATGCGACCTGGGACTCAAACTCCGAGATTATTTCCCGCGCATCTCTGGCGCTGTGGGCCACTCCCACGACGTAACCTCGTGACTCCAGGATGTCGACCAGACTCTCGGCCAGATCCCGATCATCATCTACGATTAGAACCCGGCAGCCCAGCCCCACATTCCGCGATCGGCCTAATTCTTCAGGCATGTTGCAACTCTCCTTGTCGGTTGCCTTTTTCCGGAAGAGGCAGCCACAAAATAAACACCGTCCCCTGGCCGGGTTCCGTTTCGATATCCACACCACCGCCGTGCTGATCCATAATTTGCCTCACAATTGGAAGCCCCAGGCCGACCCCGAAGCTTTTAGTACTATACAATGGTTCAAATATTTTTTCAAGCTGATCTGCCGTGATTCCAGGCCCGGTGTCGGTGACCAGAATTTCGATTTGATCGCTGATCTGTCTTGTTTCGATGGTGAGTTTGGCCGCTTTTTCACCCTGGCCGGCCATCTCCGCCGGGGTTTGCATAGCAGTCATGGCCTGCAGTGCATTGTCGATGACATTTATCAGACAACGTCGAAACCGCTCCCGGTCAATGCTAACCTGCAACCTGGGCAAGAGTATTCGGACTAACTCAATTTCTTTTGGGATTTGATACTCGTCGAGGAAATGGCCCAACCAGTCCTCTAACGAAGTAAGCTTCAGCTCCAGCGATTTGATCCGGGTATAATCCAATAGCTCTTCAATGATCCGGTCACACCTGACAATGCTCCGTTCAGCCCGGTCCAGGGCCCGCTCGGCCCGTAAAAGACCTTGGCCTCGAATGACTTCATCGATAGTAAACAAGGAGTTCCGCACAGTGCCTAGGGGATTTCTGATCTCATGGCTGACCGTCGCCGTCAGTTGTCCCAAGGCAGCCAGTCGTTCGCTCTTGATCAGCTTCTCTTGGGCCGCCTGAAGGTCTTGTGTCCGCCGGGAAAGTTTGCGGATCATGGTGTTGAAATCCCGCGTTAAGGCCCCGATCTCATCGTCGCGCGTCACCGGGATTTCCTGATCCAGCACCCCTTCTGAAATGATATAGGTTTGCCAACCCAAGCGATGGATGGGACTGACAATACTCCGGGCCAACAGCGCCGAAATGAATATGGAGACCAAGCCGCCCACCAGAAGAAAGACCAGTCCGCTGACATAAAAGCTTTGTCGTAACTGGTTAAAGGGCAGGCCGGAAAGCAGTACGGCGGCATAGGCTACCGGGTTGTTTTGATGGTCTTTTAAGGCCAGCTCATTGATATAACATCGCTCCCCGCCTATCTGGACAACTCCGTCGATATCCGGTGAGGGAAACGGGGCCAGGTAGGGCAGCGGGCCGAATGGTTCCATCACCGAGCCGGCCACCATCCGCCCTTGACTGACCAGGGCCACCTCAACTCCGGCGATCCGCTTGATTTTCTGCATCAAATTCGTATCCAACTCCAGAATTTTTCCGCCTACAAAAATAGCCGTCATCCGCTCATTTTCATATGTCAACGGCTTAACCACCATCATCACCAACACCTGATGGTCACCCTTATCCTGCAGAAAAACATTCCGCAAAGATGGATCAAGTCGCTCTAAGTCGATGATGGACACCAGGGCATAAGATGCGCTGGGTAAGCCTAAGACGGCCCGGTGGATCAGGGGGTGTTTGATTTTTTGATTGAATAACAAAAACGTGGACTGGGGGTCGGGAGCTTGCCCATTTTCATCGGTCACCGTGGCAAAAGATAACCCGTAGATTTTGCGAACCTGTAACAAATAGTCTTGAAGCTTCGAGTTCAACCCTAAGACCAGCACGGAGTCCAGGGTCTCATCTTTTTCCACATCCCGGCTCACGCTCTGAAGATATTGCATCTGGTCTTCCAATAACGACGAGACAAGGGAAACGTTGTAGCTCAGTTGATCCCGGACCCGCTCCTTAATCTGATTGTTCGTGATGATAAAAATTGAAATAATAAACAGTAACAAAGGCAGACCACTGGCCATGACCAGGACGATCAGCAACCGAGACTTTAAAGATATGGGGAAAACTTTTCTCATCTAATGATCTGGTCGGCCACGGAAATCATTTTTTCCGGAATGGCCAGGTTCAATTGTCTGGCCTTGGGGAGATTGATCCCAATCATATATCGAGAGGGTGTTTGTGGACGTATATCAACTAGATTGCGTCGCCTCAGGATAATATCCGCGGCCATCTTGGCGGTTTCTGCGCCCATGGCCGAGTCATTGGGGGAGATGGTGGCCACGGCCCCTTTCTCTAATTGAGAAATGTTTGAACCGATAAAACATGCATCTGGATACTTGTCAGAGAGTTCCTTTTGATGGCGGTATAGTCCGTACCATCCGATAAACGCCTGAGCCTCTTTGAGATATTTGGGCGGGATAACTAATTGATGATGCAATTCAGCGTAATGGAATACAAATTGTTTGGAGACGCTTTTTTCTAAAAAGGAACGGTAAGCCATATCGGCAGGGTAGGCAAAACAAAGAAATGCGACCTCTGACACGGATGGTAATAACTCGTGGATAAACTTAAAAAGCATTGGAGGTGGGACGGTGTAGGACACCCCGGTGACGTGTTTTTTGGAAGGGGCATCCATGGATTCCAGAAGTCCGGCCCCTACCGGATCGGTCATCCCCGCGAACAGTAAAGGGATTCGACCATCATTCAGGTGATTGGCCAAAAACTGACCGGCCGTCGTACCGAACGATACGATCAGGTCAAATTTGGTCTCATTAAGTTTCCACAGAATCTCTTTGTCTATTTTCTTATCTTCTACTTGGGGCAAGACTACTTTGAGGTAGGATAGATTCTTTTCTTCGATCAGCCCCTGGCGGACCATTTCTTGCTTGAAACCACTCTCCATGGACGCAATATAGTAGGAAGTCTCGCTCAGGACCAGGGCTATCCGGCATCCCGCCGGTCCCGCCTGGGCGGGGAACGCGCCGGTCAGAAGCAGCAAGGGCAAAAGTAGAACATACCTCGTCTTCATCATTCACTCCTAGTCAACCTTTTCGTCAGCCAACTCCAGTATTCCCTTAGGGATCTTTATCTTTAAAGCCTTGGCCTGTTTGAGGTTGAAGCAAATGCCGTAGTCGCGGGGGTGTTCCGGCGGAATTTTTCCCGGGCTGACGCGGTCCCACAGGATATTGACCGCCATTGCCCCGCCTTGCGCGCCCAACTCCGGAAGCTTGGGGTAGACGGATACGACCGACCCGTCACGGCATTCTTCCAGGGTGTTTCCCACAAAAGGAACATTTGGGTATTTAATGGCCCAGCGGTAGAGGTGGACCGAATACCAGCCAAAAAACAGGTCTGCCTGGGTCAATTCTTTCGGTGCGAGGCCCTTGTCTTGAGTCGTGTCGATGAACTGGATAACCGGATGGCCGTGTTTTTCGGCGTATTGTTGGATCCATTTTAAGTAGATCATGTCTGGCGGGAGATGACTGTTATAAACAAAGCAATATGTTTTTGCCGCCGGGAAGATCTTACCCAAGATGCCCATGGTCTTTTGAAGGGGGATAGGGAAGGTGACGCCCGTGATGTTTTCTCCCGAAGGCTTCCCCATAGCCTTGACCAATCCACCTGCCACCGGATCGGTGACCCCCAGAAACAGAATAGGAACAGCCGTGCCCCGGAAGTGCTGGCCGATGGCATGGCTGGTCGAGGAACCTATAGTCACGATTAAGTCAGCTTTCCAATTGACATATTCTTTGGCGATGGCCACATTCTTAGCTGCTTGTTCAACTGTCTCGAACCCCAGAGTATCCTTAATAACGGCGTCTTTGAGCTGAGATTTCTGGAGGAAGTTGACAAACCCATCTCTAATCGCCTCGCTGTACCGCCCGGGGGATCGGACCATGCCTATTTTGTAGCTCTCGCCCCAGACCGCCTGGCCGGACATTAAGAATAGAATCAAGCAGCCGATGCAGGTGGTCCATTTTTGCCTTCGGGTGTCCATGACATCAATCCTTTTTGCGGGTGTTTTCTTTAGCTCTGCCAACCTCGCCCGTCCGGTCCGGCGCAACGGCTAAGCCCTTGTCACTCCATGGCTGCTCTGGCCCCCCAGGAAAAGGCGGTTTCATTCCCCTCCCGGAGACGGTGCGGTGTAACTTGTTTAATTGTTTCTAAAATATCTGAGGCAGCCACAGGCAAGGCATTCAGGACCGCGGCCGCGCCCAGCACAATCAAATTGACCGCCCCCCGCAGTCTATGCTCGGTGGCCAGGGCGTCGGCTGGGACCACATGCATCTCGATCCCATTTGCGGTCAGGTAATCGGCCAATTCCGGCCGAAGGCGGTACCCGGTGGGGGCATTGACCACAGCCAGGCCGGCTGGCTTGAGATAGGGCAGGTTGCGCATGAATTCCATGTCATTTAGGGAAATCAGGACATCCGCCGCGGCAGTCCCGATCTGAGCGCTCCTGTAATTTCCCACCTTGAGAAAAGATATCACCGAACCACCCCGCTGGGCCATGCCGTGGGTCTCCGATCCCATGACATTTAAACCCATATTCAGGGCAGTCTGGCCGACCATCCGCGTCATGAAAATGATGCCCTGGCCTCCCACGCCGGCCAACACAATTTTCCGGTCCATCTAGTGCTCCTCTATCGCAACTAATTGATTTCAATGGCCCCCTCGGGGCAGACGAACCGGCAGACTCCGCATGAGACACAGATTTTCCGATCGATCTCCACTCTGGCCGAGTCTGTCCCATCCTGGCCCGGGACCAGGTAGAGGGCAGGGCATTCAAAGAGTTCTAAGCAAATCTTGCAGCCTTTGCAGCCAGCGGTGACAGTTGGTTTGTTTTTGAATGGGGCCGTTTCCCGGCGATGGGCGATCAGGCATGGGTGCCGGGCAATGATGACCGCGATTCCGGGAGTAGCGGTTTTGATGTATTCGCCGGCTTCCTTGACCAAGTCAATCATGGTGGGAACGTCGTACGGATCATGGACTTTAATAAAATCCACCCCGCACCCGGCGATCAATCTCTCCAGGGGAATGCGGTTACCTGGGGAGCCATCGGCCATCGCCCCGGTCCCTGGGGTGGGCTGCATCCCGGTCATGGCCGTGGTGCCGTTATCTAAAATGACCAGGACGAATCGGGAGCCATTATACACGGCATTAAGTAATCCCGTGGTGCCGGAATGGTAGAAGGTGGAATCGCCCATGGTGGCCACGATCATTTTTTCCGTGCCGTCCAATTGATGGGCATGGTAGAACCCACTGGCCATGGTGATGCCGGCGCCCATGTCCAGGACAGTGTCCACCGCCTTCAGGTTTAGCCCCAAGGTATAACAGCCGATGTCACTGGTGAAGATGGCCCGGGGAAAGGCCTGGCGGATGGAATAGAACGCGGCCCGATGAGGACATCCGGGACATAAGGTCGGCCGACGTCCCGGCAATCCCAGCTTAGATACAAATTCCTGGCCGGCCGGATCGACAGGAGCCAGAGTGCCGGCCTTGGTCTCGGCCATAGTCTGGGATAAGATATTGTGGATGATATCCGTAGTCATTTCTCCGGCTGAGGGCACATGCCCGGTCAACCGCCCCAGCACCTTTGACTTATCTCTAATCAAAAGCTCGATGACCGTGTCGGGCTCTTCCAGGACCAGGATATGATCGCATCCATCCTTAAATCTTTCAATCAGCCGTTCCGGCAAAGGATAGGCCGTGCCCAGTTTAAGGATCGGGACAGTCTCGATCCCGGCCTCGACGAGGATGTCCGTGACAATGGCGTAGGGCGCTCCCGCAGCGATAATCCCCAGATTGGCCTGCCCAGTCTGGCTTTCATAGAAATTGAAGGCCGGCATATTGGAAAAATCTTCGGCCAGAGCGATTAGTTTTTTGTTCAACTCCTGGTGCAGCAGCAGCCTGAACCGGGGCGTGGCGGCCCACCGGGAAGGGTCTTTCTTGAATTTGGCCGGCCGGTCTAAAATCAGGGGCGGGGCCAGGGTCACCCCTTCACGGGCATGGCAGACGCGCAGGGCCGGCCGGAGGATAACTGGGACCTGATATTTTTCGGATATCTCAAAACAGACGGCCACCATCTCCTTGGCCTCCTGGGGGGTGGCCGGGTCAAACACCGGAACCTTGGCGAACCGGGCAAAGAGGCGGGAATCCTGTTCGGTCTGGGAGGAATGGGGACCCGGATCATCACACGAGATGACCAGGAGACCACCGACGACACCCAGGTAGGCGGCGCTCATCAAAGAATCAGCCGCCACATTGAGACCGACTTGCTTCATGCAACAGGCGGCCCGTTTGCCCGTCAGGCTGGCCGCAAAGGCGTTATCTAAGGCCACCTTCTCGTTGGTCGACCATTCTATGTGGACATTCAGGTTCAATTCCTGGATGGTCTTGAGGGCCGCCGGAAGAATCTCGGAACTGGGTGTCCCCGGATAGGAAGATAGAAACTGACACCCGCTTTCCATCAGCCCTCGAGCGATAGCCTCGTTACCTAACATTAACCGCCTGGAATCTTCTTTCATTGTTCTATCCTGTAGTTTCTGGCTCAATGTTCGGGTGAGGGTCCGAACGCTCCCGGCCGAACTGGATCATGGAGGAAACCCCATGTTTTTATTAAACTCGACTCTGCCGCATTTTCCGGCCAAAGGCAACAACAATTTGTATGTGTCGGAAGAGTTCTTCCGGTCGGATGAGGCGCTGGTTTTAAGTCTCCAAAAATAAAAAAAGCCCCCATAAGGGAGCGGAATATTCGTCGCGAGCCTTCACCGCGGTTAAGGCTATGGCAAAGCGAGAAAAGATACCAAGAACAAGGCGCAGCCTCAGATCATTTCAAAAGCCTGATCAATTCAGCGGCGTTGGGACTGAACATGGCCATCCCCAGGATGGCTAAGCCAATG
>JADFXK010000069.1 GCA_015233625.1 Deltaproteobacteria bacterium
ACTGCGGACCGGCCCACGTCGGGTTTACCACCGGTGTCTTCAATGACCAGCTCGATTTTTTTGCCCTTGACGCCCCCGGCGGCATTAATCTCCTCCACCCCCAGGATGAAAGACTTCCGTTCGATTTCCCCGAACTTGGCCAGCTCACCGGTCAAAGGCAGAATCACCCCTACTTTCACTTTGTCTTGGGCCAAAGCCCCGCCGGCCAGGATTCCCATCAAGCAAAAGATCAGTGACATCAACAAGGCACGTTTTCTCATCTTGGTCCCCCCCTTTAAAGAGTTTGATTTTACAAAATTGGCTTGAATCATAGGGACTTTTTAATGACAAGTCAAGAGAAAATCAGGCAAAGCAGCAATTCTAATTTTGACCCGGATGTTGTTATGGGTGGGGTGCCCAATGCGGATGGTGCTGTGCTTTTCACAAGGCCTGTCCCGGCTGGCCCATTCAAACGCCCCGGAGGAAGCCAATGATCCGGGGCAATGCCCGGACTATCTTTTATGTCACTAAAATACATGGTAATAATCGAATCAATTTGGCGCACGACGGAAACCCCCGCTCCATCTAGACGAGGTCTACGGCGATGCTCTTCATGGGTCAGACTTTGACCGGTCATAAGTTGCCATTTTTTAAGTATTAAATAAGTTATTATATATTTCTTTTGATATTTATGCTATAATCACCTGACTGTATGGTAACCGCTTTCAGTCAGGTGATAATTCTGCTCCCGATTACCTTCACCGACGAAGATTTTGCCGCAATTGCGCGGGAACGATACAACCACCCTTATTACACCTAAGACAGCCAAATACGGCCGGGCCAAGTATATGTTGATCGTTTTGGCCGAAAAATATTTCATCCATCCTTGACAATCTCACATAATCATATTAACATAGTATATAAAGTAGGATTGCTGCGTCCAACAAGCCGGGCAAGATCACAAAATAAGGGATAATTATTTAAAAACATTCATTAAATTGCAGAAAGATCAAGGAGGCGGAGATGATTAAATTTGCGGATGTGGCCTTAATGACCCACGCCACCTTCGGGATGCTGTGCATTATCGCCAGCGTCTGGGTGTTCGTGGATACGCTTAACGTCAGTCAAGGCAACCTGGTCCGGATAAAGCTGATGAGCCGGGCGGTGACGGGGTGTATGTGGTTGGCTTTTCTGATTGGGGGGTACTGGTACGTGACCTATTATTATGCTGACAAGGCATTGATCTTAAAAGGTCCGTGGCCTTTTGCCCACCACCTGGTGATGGAGACGAAAGAACACCTGGTGATTATGCTGTTGTTGCTGACCACTTTTCTGCCCATTGCCGCATCCGGTGATCTCGTCGCCAATAAATCCGCCCGCAATGTGGTCCTGTGGGTGGTCGGGCTGATTATTTTGACTGGAATTCTCATGGAAGGGTCTGGAGCGATCATTGGGATGGGAGTTAAACTGGCTGTCCTACCAAAGTAGAAAGGTGCCGTCATGAAACATAATCTGGAAAAGTATACGATATCATTTGGCCTTTCTTTAGCCATCACGAGCTTGTTCAGCGCCTTGCTGGTGGTCCTCAAAGAATTATGTGACCATTCCGTGCTGGTATGGATGAGTAAAGCCACAGGTCATCATTGGATGACTCACGGGATCATCGATGTGGTGGTGTTTTTCGTCCTGGGGTGGTTCTTAGGGACGCTAAACGGCGGCCGCGGGGTAGATATCTCGGCGGAAAAACTTATCAAGACACTGGTCGGATCGGTGGTGGTCAGCGGCCTGATCATCGTGGGTTTTTATATGGTGGATATGCTGGCCGGCTAGCCGGTTTGACCAAATTTGATAATGATCAGTTTCAACTCGAGTCTGAATTGAGTTGGGGTGGTCAATAGTTCCAGCCGGATTAAGCAAAAATCTAGCTAAATCGTCGCTCTAGGATGACCGAGACCGGGGAGTAAGTGGTTTGTTTATTTCCCGGTCAGGGCGATGGGGCCGGATTTTTACAAAAAAGTCCATTACAAGAATCCCCAGCGGACCCATCTGGAAAGTCCGAGAATACTCCAGGGAGATCAGATTTCACCTGGTCCCCCTGGCCGCCTCGGCGGGACACCTCTCATCCAGGGGCCCTCTTCGTTCGCCTGGGCGAACATAATTCGCCTTTGTAGCCTCCAACCTATTGTATTCTTAACGCGGTTGCCTGAAATTCCGATTGAGTTACCAGTTTAAATTTGATACCATTGTCTGCACAGTCAGGTAAGGATACCTGGCGCGACCATGGGCTAGTGTCACTGAGTGTTCGGGGTGTCCAAACTCTGGTACATCCTGCGTCCTGGGACGCCGGCGGACCCTCCGACCAGGTGTAACCAAAAGACCAAACAACTTCACCACACACAATCCGGGCATAAGCGATATCCTTTATTAACTATTTGATATTAAATGGTGTTTTATGGATAACTAATCATAAACCAATCTGTGAGGTGGCCAATGAACGCTATGGGGAGTTGCATGGGGGGAGGTTCGTTGTTTCGTAAGACAATTTCTAGTCTTTTCATCCGGATCGGGTCAATAATGGTCATCCTGGCCGGACTGGGGCTGGGGTTGGCCATGTGTCCTATTCAGGCCTGGGCTGGTCCACCCTTTTTAACCGATGATCCGGAGCCGGTGGAATATAAACACGGGGAGGTCTATCTGGGCACCCAGTTCCGGTATGACCGTGATGCGGGGAAATCGATGACCCTGCCCCATATGGAGGCCAACTATGGTCTTCTGCCAAATCTTCAAATCCATCTCATCACCCCCTTCGCGTATATCCGGCCATCGGGAGGAGAATCTCATTATGGTTATGGGGATACGGAGGTCGGGGCCAAGTACCGGTTTATCCAAGAATCCGAATTGTGCCCGATGGTGGCCACTTTCCCCCTCCTGGAAATTCCCACGGGAAACAAAGATAATGGATTGGGCAGCGGAGAAGTCCAGGCCTTTATCCCTCTGTGGTTACAAAAGAGTTGGGGGCCCTGGACAACTTACGGCGGTGGCGGCTACTGGATCAATCCCGGCGCGGGGCGCAACAATTACGGGTTCTTTGGCTGGGAGGTGCAACGGGAGCTGTCCAAGCAACTGACCCTGGGCACGGAAATCTATCATAAGATGTCCAGCGAAGAGGGCGGTGAGAGCGAAACGGGATTCAATGTCGGCGCTATCATCAATTTTACTGAGAATCATCATCTGTTGTTCTCCGCCGGGCGCGACATTTCCGGGCCTAATCTCTTCTCGTCCTATCTTGCCTATCAGTTTACTTTTGGTCCCTGAAATTCTCCTTTTGAGGGACTCTCCACCGGATCAGCTTAAACGGGACTGCTCCCGACCATGATTTACCGGGGGCAGTCCCGTCTCATGAACCTGACCGCCGTCGCGACGATTTTGCTTAAACGGATCCGGGTCCTGGTCCCCGAAAAATTATCCGACCGGGGAGCAATCATTTTTCTGTGAGCATATTGATAAGTGCCTGGCCAGTCAGAACTTGGGCGTATGCCGAACCAAGCGCGGCCATAAACCCGGCCTGAACATACGCAGCCGGAACATCGACACCATTAAAGCTAAGATTCCTGGTCGCGCAGGCGTCATGAACAACACTACACCTGTAGCCGGCATCACCTGCCGCTCTGGCCGTGGCATCAATACACATATGCGACATCATGCCACATATGGTAACTTCCTGAATGTTCATATTTTCAAGAGTGGTACTCAGGTCGGTTTCCCTGAAACTATTGGGGTAGTGCTTTTTGATGATTGTTTCATGGGGTAGAGGCGTTACGTTGTGGTGAAAGTTAATTCCTTCCGTATTTGGCAGAAAGAACGTCGCCCCTGCATGAGTTGATATATGTTGAACGTGAATGATTGGGAGATTCTTTTCCCTAAATGCCGTTAACAAACGGCGGGCTACCTGGCTCGCGGCTGTTGATCCGATCAACTCCATCCGGCCACCGGGGAAGTAATCTTGCTGTATGTCGATTAAGAGTAATGCCGTATTCATCATTCATCTCCACTAGTTGTTTGGTTTTGAAATTCTGGCTTACGGATATCCATTTTAAAAAATTCAATGAGCTGCCCCTGAATCATCAAAGTACATTCGCCGAGGGTTTTAAACCCAAGCTTTTTGTAGAGCCCAATGGCCGGGAAATTATTCTTTCTGACTATCAGGTGGACCAGATCAAAGTCTAACTGAGAAAAAGCTAGGTTCATAGTAGCCGACATGATCTCTTGTCCAAACCCTTGTCCCGTCCGGGCCGGGTGTACGGCAATACGCAATTCTGCTTCTTTGCTGCCCGTAGTGCTTAAGATTGAAAATCCGATGGATTCCTGGTTTGCTTCCGCCAGATAACACCAGGTGCCGCCTGTCCGGCTAAATTCTGCCAGCCATCCGTTTTCTCTTAGGGCATAATCCATCTGGGCATAGCCGTCCCGATAAGCCGGCCAACAGGTTATGGCCTGAATATCACATTGCTTAATCGACCGTAAAGTTATCATTCCGCCTATCCTCGCAGTAACTGGGCCGGCGGGTTTGCCGCAAATTGTGAAGTTGGCTCCAGTCATATTCAACCTCCCTTCTTAGATGTGTATAACATAACTCTATTCTGTCAGGAATGACAAATGTATCATGATTTCTGCCATAATCTCCTTGTGGCTTGATGCATTCTTTTGTTATCATGGCGCTGAATCGGATTCATGAAGGCGGAGGAAGATCCAGTGAACGACGAATCAGGCCTGCCAACGAAAACCGACAACAATATTCGCCGGGTGGTTTTTCTGGCCGTGCCGCCGGCCATGGAACTCGACATTGTCGGTCCGGCCGCGGTCTTCGCGGCGGTTAATCGCCTGCCCGGACGGGGCGGACCAGCCTACGAGATCGAACTTGTCACCACTGGATCGGAACGCATAATCACAGGTTCGTCAGGGCTATCGCTCGTGGCGCACGGGCACTATGGAGAAATCCGCGGAGAGGTAGATACGCTACTGGTGGTTGGCGGGACCGGGGCACTGGCCAACCAGGATGCTGCGGTTCAGGCCTGGTTGCGCAAAATGGGTTCTCGGGTCCGTCGGCTGGGATCGGTCTGCACCGGAGCCTTTCTGCTGGCCGAAGCGGGCCTGCTCAATGGCCGGCGGGCCACAACCCACTGGGCCTGGACCCGCGAACTAGCCTGGCGGTATCCCCAGGTGTCCGTTGATCCGAACCCGATCTGGGTCCAGGATGGGAACGTCTACACCTCAGCCGGGGTAACCACAGGCATGGATCTGACCCTAAGGTTTGTGGAAGACGACTACGGAGGGGACATTGCGCTTGAGGTGGCCCGAAATCTCGTGCTGTTCCTCCGGCGACCGGGCGGGCAGGCCCAGTTTAGCATTTCGCTGTCCGCCCAGGCTTCAGAGAAAAATTCGCTCCTTGAACTTCAGGTCTGGATGGCCGAGAACCTGAGGGAGGAGCTTTCGGTGGAGGTCCTGGCGTCACAGGCCGCCATGAGTCCCCGGAACTTCGCCCGCATCTTTGTCCGCGAATTGGGGATAACCCCGGCCCGCTACGTGGAACAGTTGCGTCTTGAAGCCGCCCGGCGCCACCTTGAGCAAACAGACAAAAGCTTGGAAGAGATTGCCGCGGCATGTGGCTTTGCCAGTGCTGAGCTGATGCGACGTGCTTTCCTGCGGTCTATGGGGATCACCCCGGGGCGATATCGGGACCACTTCGGCCCGGCCACCACGGGGACTTCTCGGTCGACAAAAACCGCTGCCGAACCCGCATCACCGCTTGATTTCCGGCATGAGTTATGAGATGCTGCTTCGATATGGAATACGGGCGAGAGTAGGTGAAGATGAACCTGAGACGCTCCCGTCACCTGACCTTATTGTTCGATCACCCCGGGGCCTTTGAGCCACAAGGAGAATCTGACATGGCCGATAAACACCACCTTCAAATCCTAAACCAAGGGGTGGAGGTATGGAATAAATGGCGGCGGGACCACCCGGGGGTCGTTGATTTGAGCCATGCCAATTTAGTTGCGATCAATCTCCTCCAGGCCGATTTGAGCCAGGCCGATCTGAGCGAAGCGGAGTTAAGTGGGGCCAATCTCAGCCAGGCCGTTCTTTCTGGGGCCAATCTACGGGGGGCGAATCTGAGCCGGGCCAGTCTCAGATGGGCCAAACTCGGCGAGGCGAATTTTACCGGGGCGATTCTGACCGGGGCGAAATTCCGCGATGCCAATCTCATCGGGGTGATTTTGATTAAGGCGGACCTTTGTGGAACAGAATTGCGAGGAGCGAATCTGAGCCGGGGCAATCTCTACCGGACGGATTTCCGGGGGGCCGATTTTACCGGGGCCAATCTGGGTGAAGCCAACCTCGGCGGAGCTAATCTCGGCGGAGCCGATCTGGCCGGGATGGATTTGTCGGAGACGAACCTGAGCGGCGCGAATCTGTGCGGGGCGAATCTCAGCGAAGCCAATCTAGACGGGGCCGACCTCGGCGGGGCCAACCTGACCGAGGCGGATCTAAGCGGGGCGCATCTGTGCGGGGTGAATCTCAGTGGAGCCTATTTTCATGGCGCCAATCTGTGCGGGGCGGATCTGAGTGAAGCGATTTGCCGCCGGACGGATCTCAGCCGGGCCAATCTGGCCGGGTCCAACCTGACCCGGACGGACCTGAGCGGGTCCAACCTGAGTGGGTCCAACCTGGCCGAGATGGATCTAAGTGAAGCCAATCTGAGCGAAGTCAAGCTTGTCCGGGCCAATCTGCGCGGGGCCAATCTGGCCGGGGCCAACCTTCACCGGGCCAACCTGACCGAAGCCAATCTCAGCGTGGCCATGCTCACTGAGGCCTTTCTCACCGGGGCCAACCTCCGCGACGCCAATCTCCGCGGCTCCAATCTAAGTTGGACCCGTCTGACCAAGGCCAACTTGCAGGGCGCCCGCCTGATTAATGCCGATTTGACCAAGGCGGATTTAACCGGCGCCAATCTTTGCGGAACCATCCGGGAAAACTGGAAAATAGACGGCCTGAGATGCGATTATATCTTTTGGGACCGGGACACGAAACATCGGATTCCTGCCGATCGGGATTTCAAGCCGGGAGAATTCGAAGAACGATACAATCACCTGGCCTTTGTCGAATATCACTTTGAACATGGATTTACGCCGTTTGACGCCATTGTCATGGAGCGGGTGGTTCAATCGGTCACCGAGCAGCACCCCGAATTTGAACTCAAGCTGGATAGTTTCCATTTCCGCGTCCAGCCGCGAGCTGTTTTCACCATCCTTCATCAAGAATATGCCGAGGCGGCCTTAAGTTGGATTACGGCCGGCTATGAGACCAGGATCAAGCTCTTGGGCGGCCAAAAAGAACAACTCCTGACCGTCATAGCCAGGCTGTCTGACAAACCGCAATATGTACCGCAGATTAATAAAAATATTCAAGACTTGGACGCTCCCATAACGACAACCACCCGGCTCCCAAGAACAGCTAGCCGCCTTATCCGAGATGGCTCAGAACTCAACCAACGGGGATAAGCTCATTACCGAAATAGCCGAATCAATTTAGGACGGAAGGTTCCATTTTGTCATTCCTGTAGATCCAAGGCTCTGTCCTGGACTGAGAGGAATTTTACAGAAGAATCGGGAGGACTAAAGAAGCTATCGGCACGCCCTGTTGCTCTCCACATCCTCTGCAGTTTGCTCCTTTCTTAAAGATATCGAGAAGCGTGAACAAATCCAAGATAAGAAGAATCATCATATATCTAATCATTATCATCGCGGCCACGACTGTGGGCACGGGGGCCGGGATGCTCTACGCCCTGACCAAAAACCTACCCCCCATTACCTCCTTAAAGTATTTTGGCCCGTCAGCCGCGACCAGAGTGTTATCCCGTGACGGACAGCTCCTATCCGAACTATGCGTCGAAAACCGCATTCCGGTAAAACTGGATCAAGTGCCGCAAGATCTGATTAATGCTCTTTTGGCCGCCGAAGACAAGAAATTCTATAGCCACCTGGGTCTTGACTTGCCATCGATCCTGCGGGCCGTTTATTATGACATCAAAGCCGGGGGGTACGTCCAGGGCGCCAGCACGATTACCCAGCAGGTGGCCAGACAATTGTTCCTCTCTCCGGAAAAGACCATCCACCGCAAGATAAAAGAGGCCATCTTGGCCCTGATGATCGAACGACGCTATACTAAGGAAGAAATACTCGAAATATATATAAATCAGGCCTACCTGGGGAGCGGGGCTTACGGCGTTGGAGTGGCTGCCCGAACTTATTTTGATAAACAAGTCTCCGAACTTAGCTTACCAGAATGCGCCATGTTAGCCGGACTGGC
Organism: Deltaproteobacteria bacterium; assembly: GCA_015233625.1. Classification (GTDB taxonomy): domain Bacteria; phylum Desulfobacterota; class JADFXK01; order JADFXK01; family JADFXK01; genus JADFXK01. Next base: position 8,347 of record JADFXK010000069.1, read on the forward strand.
CCAAAACCCGGCCAACGACTCGCCTCTGGTCGCGCCGGACCGGGCCAAAAAGCGGCGTGATCTGATATTGAAGCTGATGATGGAGGATGGGCACCTTGATCCTTTAGATTATCGTTTGGCCGCCATTTCGCCACTGGGATTAAATCCAAAACCGGAGGTAAGATCGAAAGATTATTACTTTATCAGCCATGTCCGGGACATCCTGGAAGAAAGGCTCGGCCGGGAGATGATCTACCGGGGTGGGTTGACGGTCCGGACCACCTTAAACCAGACCGTCCAGGATGCGGCAGATACCGCCTTCAGAGAGGGCTTCAGTTCAGACAGCAGTCTGCCGGGTGGGACAATGTCACATCCCATGAAAGGCGCCTTAATGGTGCTGGACGCGGACTCGGGAGAAATCCTCGCCTTAGTTGGCGGCCAGCCATTATTGAATGAAAGCTTACAGTTATGTTATCAGTTCCCCCGGCCGGCCGGGACGATGTTCCTACCGGTTATTTACGCCTGCGCCCTGGAGCGAGGATTCACCCAGGCCGACGTCTTAACCGATGGAGGACGCCAGGCGGGCCGAGGCGATGGTTCGAGCAAGACACTCCGCTGGGCCTTGACCTCCTCGGACACAGGGTTGGGCACCGCCCTGATGGCCAAACTGGGCGTGGTCCCAGTCATCACTTTGGCCCGTAAATTAGGCATCGCCGCCTACCTGGAACCTGGCCCCGAATTGGCCCAGGGAGAATTCACGCTTACCCTGATGGACCTGGCCGCCTTGTTCCAAACCATGGCCAATGGCGGGGTCCATGTCCCGCCGAGATTCATCATCGACGTCAGAGATCGGATGGGGACGCTTCTCCACGCCGAGAGGCCGGAAAGGCAGGTCGCCCTCAAACCGGAAACGGCGGCCATCATGACCGACATGCTGACTTTTAGATCCAGTCGTGATCCAATCGGTGAGTCAGCCTCTGTCCAGGGACTCATGGCGGGGAAACTTGGGCTTGGCCCCACCAAAGAAGATGCCTGGCTGGTGGGTTACACTTCTCAGTTGGTCCTGGCTGGGTGGATGGGGTGGCCTCCTGATTCACCACCGGGACAAGATACTCAGGCGGTGAATGGGCTGAAAAGAACGTTCGGCTCGTTGGTGGGCAGATTGAATCAGGAAACGTTGGGAAAGGGGTTTATCCGGCCTGAAACGGTAATTATGGCACCGATGAACTTGTTCACCGGCAAATGGGGCGAACCAGACTCACCCGAGGTCGTGGAAGCCGCTTTTGTAGAAGGAACCGAACCTCCCGAACCACCGTTGGAGGAATCTCAAGAAGAGGAAGAACCTGTAACCAAGGAATGACCAGCAACCATCAAATCCGGCTTCGCAAGGTGGCGATATCCCCGATGGCATTTAGGAGCGCCACCACGTCGGCCTGCGTGTTGAACCAACCGGGGCTGACTCTAACTGTGCCGGCCGGAAAAGTCCCGATGGTCCGGTGAGCCAAGGGGGCGCACTGGAGTCCGGTTCTGACGGCCACGCCATAGACCGAGTCCAACACATATCCTACCTCGGCCGGGTTGACATCTTTAAGGTTAAATGACACCAGTCCCGTGCGATGGAGCTCGTTGGCCGGGCCATAAACGGAGATCCCCGGCATTTCGACCAGCCCCTGCCTGATCAACCGGCCAAGTTCTCTTTCCCGGTTCTCGATGGCCTCCACCCCGGTGTCCAGCACGAAACTGACGCCTTCCTTCAAGCCACAGATTCCGGGCATGTTGGGTGTTCCGCTTTCCAGGCCATCCGGCATTTCCCTGGGCTGGATCTCCAATTCGGAGAAGGTGCCGGTTCCGCCTTCCACTAATGGCCGAACAGTAATTCCCTGATTCACATAGAGAAACCCTGTCCCCTGAGGCCCCAGCAGACCCTTGTGCCCTGACGCGGCCAGCATGGAGACCGGCCACTCGGCGACATCCAAGGGCAGAATCCCGGCCGATTGGGAGGCATCGACTAACAGCGGCACTCCCAAGGCGGCACACTGGTGGGCCACCTCAGGCACCGGCATGATCGTCCCGGTGACGTTGGACACGTGGGTTAGGGCCACCAGGGCCGTATTCTTCTTGATCGCTTTGATGATATCATCCGGGGCCAGCATCCCCTGGCCATCGCAGGGAATGATCGTCAGTTCCACTCCCTTCGCCTCCAGGTGTCGCAGCGGCCGAATGACCGAGTTGTGCTCCATCGACGAGGTGATGACATGATCGCCGGCCTTGAGCAGACCTTTCAGGGCCAGGTTGATGGCCATGGTGGCATTGGAGGTCAGAACAATCTGGTCAGGCTGCGCGGCGCCGATTAACTGGGCAATCAATTTTCTGGCGTCGGATATGAGGCGTCCCGCGGTATGGGCAGCCTGATAAGCCCCCCGACCGGGGCTGGCCCCAACCTCTTTCAGGTATTCGTACACCGCCTCAGCCACCCCCGGCGCCTTAGGGAAGGAAGTCGCGGCATTGTCAAAATAAAGTGTCATAAACCTCTTTCGGCCGTCGAGACGTCGTTATTCCATCTTTATACTTCGATTATCTTAGGCTCGATACTTCCCGGCACGTTCAATTGGGCGAGTTTGTGAATCTGGGCCCAGCAATCCGTCTGGTGAAGAGTGTTCAGCTTTTCGTAGTCGATCCGTCGCAAGGTGGCGGCATCGATAGACAGAGGTGAGGAACCGGCAAAGATGCCGATGTCGGGTCCCAGAGATTCACCAGGTAGGGGTAAACAGTCGCACAATGTACTGATGTCAAGAGCAAAGTTGGCGAAGGCTACTTTTCGGCGGTCGAAGCAAGATAACACTGCCGCGGCCGACACGGCCAGGGCTGCACCCAGATTAGGTTTACCGACGAGTTTGATGGCCCCTTCGGGACAGGCATTGGAGCAGGCCGGACAGTGCATACAGCCAGGATCGTCAATCACCGCCCGGTCATTTTCCAGCCTGGGAAACTTAAACCGGCAGGCTTCCACACAGGCGCCACAGCCGGCGCACAGTTCGGAATTCAACTCCAATCCGACCGTCCGGTGCTGCCTCAGCTTAGTCTGTTTGGAAACGCACCCCATGGCCAGGTTCTTAATCGCCCCGCCATACCCACCCAGGGGATGTCCTTTGGTATGGCTGATCACAATCATGGCGTCAGCCTGATGGATGGCTCCGGCCACCTCCACCCTGTCCAGTATGGGGTCGGGCGAAGGCACGGCTATGGTGTTTTCACCTCGCAAACCATCCGCGATGATCATCGGGGCAAATCCAAACCCATTGGCCACGGCCGTGTCCATATGATCCAGCGCATTAGACCTGGCCACCAGGTAATAGGTGGAGGTATCGGTGAGAAAGGGTTTGCCTCCCCGCTCCTTAACCAGGTCCACCACTTGTTTGACGAAAAATGGCCTGATGTAATTGGGATTACCCAACTCACCCACGTGAAGCTTAATGGCGACCAGATCCCCGCGGGACACGACGTCAAACAGATTGGCGGCCTCATAAAGCTTCTGGGTTGATAGAAGCATGTTGGAGAATGGCTTCCAGGAGGTATAGAAGACAGTTGTGGGATCCATACTCAGTCCTATGCGGGTTGCAGGTTTTCGGCTACGAGTTGCGGATTAATGAATTGCATCGAAAGCCATTATTTAATCAGCGGATTGCGCAGATACACGTCGAGTCGTACGAAAATGGGTCAGTGAGTTTCCTCCAACTGCGTTCATCTGTCAAATCTGTGGATTTGTTTTTGTCTTCCAATCAATAACACGAGCCGCATTCAGGCTAAAACACTCGTCGAACACAGAATAAACCAGGCTATCACATTTCTTGACAATAAGAGAGTTTGGAGAGTCACCGGAGGATGGGTGGTGTGGGTTATGGGACGATACAAAATTAGGACTGCGTTATTCATCTCAAGATTTCTAAGAAGTTCGTTTGGGACCGTGTTGACGAACTATTTCTGTTATCATTTCAGGGAGAACGGGTTTGATAATATAAGTATCAGCGCCCGCCTCCATGGCCCGGTCATAGTCCGTGGGCAGGGCCGAGCCAGTCATGGCCACGATAGGGAGATGCTTTTGGGTTGACTCTTCTTTCTCTCGGATGTGCCTGATGAGTTCAAAACCATCCAGGTTCGGCAAACGGATATCCATGAGAACCAGGTCGAAGTCCTTTTCCAGCAATTTATCAATGGCTTCCACCCCATCTCCGGCGATGTCTACCTCACACGTTACATTCTCCAGAGACCTGGTGACGATCCGTTGCGCAACAGGATCATCTTCCACCAGCAAGATGTTGATCCGGCCACCGGTTTTTGGAAATACCTGGTCAGCCATCCTTGACCCTTCCTCGTCTTGGGTTCTGGTGCTGGAGTCGAGTCGGATTAAGGGTGAACCTAAAGCGGCCGACATCGATTATATCCATATAACTTTATACCTGACGCATTTTGCTTGTCAAGTTATTTAAACCCGGCCCAGCAATTCTAATTTTGACAGGATTAACAAGATTAACAGGATTTATGGATGATGATAATCCTGACAATCCTGTTAATCCTGTCCGAAAAAGAGATGGGCGGGAATCCAAAATTAGAATTGCTGAACCCGGCCCCCAGAGCAAACGCATGCCACATTCTTAATGCGGCTAAGTCCCCAAAAGCACCGTAGCCGGCAGCTTGGAGTGATTGGTGGATTGCCGGAGGGGAACCATCAGGCCCCATTCTCTGAGGGCGGTACGGCGTCAACGATTACAGTTTCATCATTTTAAAAACCTTTTCGGGAATGGATTTGATGACCAACATGATCCATTTCCAAAACCATTTCGTGTAGACAATGTCTTTGCCCGACCTGAAGGCGCGGTAAACATCCTCGGCCACTTCCGATGGTTCGGCTATGAGCCTGGCCGGTAGGTTTAGTTGTTCGGTCATTTTGGTCCGGATAAACCCCGGCAAAACGGTTATCACCCGGACGTTCCGGCGGTGGAGCCTGTTCCTCAGGCCACTCAAATAGATCGTCAATGCCCCCTTGGCCGCGCCATAAATATAGTTGCTTTGTCTGCCTCGCTCGCCTGCCACCGAGCTAAATGCCATGATACATCCATGACCCCGACGCTCAAAATCCGTCGCGATGATCTCCAGTACGCTCAGGGCTCCCAGAAAATTGGCGGCCACGATCCGCTCAGCTTCCGCAAAATCCCGCTGGGCTCGTTCTTGGTCCCCCAGATATCCAAAGGCCAGGACCACCGCGTCCGGCTTGGGATTCAAGCTTTGGTAGAAAGCCTGGTGAGACGCGTAGTCGGTCGCGTCAAAGAAGATGGCCTGAGCTTTGACCTGATACCGGATGGCCAGGTCTTGAGATCTGTCACGCAATCGGTCCAGATTCCGCGAGGCCAGATACAGGCCGGCCTTTTCGGTTGCGGCAAATTTCGCGGCCACGGCGCCAGCGGCATCGGAGTTAGCCCCTAAGATCAACAACTGCATCATCACACTCCTAATCTTTTCGACTGCAATGAATTAAAGGTGGTTGTCAGGTTCAACCGCCGTCGCAAGCGGTGAAGCTCGGTCCATTTGGGATAGCTTTGCTTAAACGTCTGTTCGGACATCCGGACATCCTTGGCCAGGTAGAGGCGGCCGCCATGGTCTAAGACGATCCGGTCCAGCTTATCAAGAAAGGGGAACAACCGCGGTTGAATCTTAA
>JADFXK010000006.1:0-396 GCA_015233625.1 Deltaproteobacteria bacterium
ATCGTGGTGGTGGATTGTGCCGCGCTCCCGGAGTCTTTGGTCGAGGGCATCCTGTTCGGGCACGAAAAAGGCGCTTACACCGGAGCTGATAGGGCCCAAATGGGTCTGATCAAGGAAGCTGACGGCGGCACCTTGTTTCTAGATGAGGTTGGTGAGCTTCCGTTATCCATTCAAAAATCGTTCCTCCGCGTTCTGCAAGAACGACACTTTCGCCCTCTGGGGCTGAATAGGGAAATCAAGAGCGACTTCAGGTTGCTGGCCGCCACCAACCGTGATTTGGATCAAATGGTCCAAGAAGGAAAATTTCGCCAAGACCTGTTGTACCGCCTGAAATCTTTTGTGATTACTCTACCCCCATTAAGAAACAGGGTCGTCGATATCAAAGAAATGGTTTTA
>JADFXK010000006.1:521-33248 GCA_015233625.1 Deltaproteobacteria bacterium
TCAACACCTTAGAAACGACGATTATTGCGGCTAAAGGAGATAATTCTTTATTTCCCAATCACTTACCGATAAACATCCGAATCGAAGCCGCCCGCGTTTCACTCCAAAAGGCTTCGCCGGAAAATATCACCCAATTAGACAGACTATCCCCGGATTGTTCACGTAAAGAGGCCTATGATAAGGACAACTTACCTCCTTTGCGAGAAGCCCGGGCCGCCTTCGAAAAGCAGTATTTTCAAGACGTGATGCAGGTTGCCGCCAGAGATACGGATAAGGCCGCTAAAATATCAGCTATTTCCAGATCCCGTTTGTACGTCTTGCTGAAAAAATACGATATTCCCTACTATCAGCCTTGAGGATGTAACCGATCAGCCATCAGAGGATATCTTTCATCTTAAATAGTAGCTCAGTGATTTCTCACTATGATCTGATGCGCGTCCAACTATGTTTACACTTTGGATCCTCGAAAAGGAATTTCATATGGACGACATAGCAGGAGATAAATCAGCTAGATCAATTGAACACCAACAATTAACGGATAGAATCCACGAGTTGGAGAAAGTTAAGCAAGATTTTGAAAGGCAGTCATTTGAATACAATTCTCTGCTGGAGCGATCGCCTGATCCAATTGTGATATATGATGAGTCCGGACAGGCCAGATATATTAATCCCGCTTTTACAACGGAGTTCGGCTTCACCAGGAATGATGTTCTCGGCAAGAGAATTCCCTTTGTGCCGGACGAGGAAAAAGAAAGAACGGCCTGGATCATTCATGAAATTATTAAGGGCCGACAGTTGTCTGGATTTGAGACCAAGAGGCTGACCAAAGATGGCCGCAAAATCGATGTTAGCTTGTCCACCTATCGCTATTATAGCCCCGAAGGAGGGTTTGCCGGTACAATTGTCATATCCAGGGATATAACAGAACACAAAAAGATGGAGAAAGAATTAAGGAATGAAATAGCCAAACGAAAACAGGTTGAAGCAGAGTTGAGAACGGCGCATGATGAGCTAAAAACTTTGCTTGACGATCGGACGGCAAGAATTATGAAGGCCAGTGAATTGATGAAAAGGAGCGCCGAACGTTTGAAAAAGGGCTTAGAGTAGCCACGGAAAAAGTTTCTTGGCGTGGTTGAGAACAATTCTGGTCAGGCTTGACTCCAGCCAAATTAATATCCTCATTCATCCTCCAGGCAAAGACTCCCCTTTCCTCTTTTGAAGAATCATTCTTTCTTTCAAGACTGCCTCAGGAAGCCCTCAAGTTTCGCCCCGGTCACCCGCCCGTTTGCCTAACAAATTGAAATTTAAACAATATATACCTCACGCTTTAGACCTGACCAAACAAGATATCATCTCCGTTTTCCATCCTTAGGCCCGCGCCCCGGATAACGGTTCGGTCCGCCCCGGTCTGATTTTACCAGGCACCCATCCCCATCCTCAAGACATAATTCAACTAACTCTTTTCTGCCCGGCCACCCGGGTAATTGGCACGTTTGTTGATACAGAAACAGTCAGCCAGGTCTGCTGGACCTCATGTGAATTATAGCACTTGAATCAATACATCAAAAACTAACTGGTAGAAGCGCCACCTGGCTCCTGTCATTAAGCCCAATCGTACCGGTTGAAAGGAGAAGCGAATATGAATCTGTTATTCTACGCCAAGACTGATGACGGCCTTGCGGGACGGCTCCGGTCAGAGATTGAAGCTCTGGTCCCCAAGTCAGACCTCGAGATTTGTCGGACCATGGACGGCATGTCCCTCCGGCTTCGTCAACCCCTTAAGGACATGACACTCGGCATCGTGTTTACCGACAGTAAAGAAGACTTGTTGGGGTTGTTGCTGATTCGTGATCTTCTCCTGGATATCAAAATGATCCTTATTCTCCCTGACAGAGACGAGAATACTGTGGCGGTCGGACATGCCTTGTATCCGCGCTTCATGAGTTACGCGGATGGCGATCTTCAAGATGTCGTGGAGGTGATCAGGAAATGCCTGGCCATCAGTGCCCGAAATGGACAACCGCAATATTACGGTTATGCCGCCATGGGCTGAAATTATTTCATGCCGCCAGGATTGCCTTGCAGTTCAAAGCGGAGGCAAGACGGCCGGCACCTTGTCTCAGACCTGCAGGCACCCAAATCTATTAACATATCTAAATATTTTGAGGACTAATGACCACCACTGACATCCTTCGGGTGGGTGGGATGGTCATTTCTTAACCGGAGTTCGGTGAGTACGCCGGGCGATTAGTGCCAAGGGCCATGATTCAATCCGCAGATGGCGCAATTCGCACAAATGAACAAATACAAAGTGCTTGAATCCAGGCCTCGATCGGCCAAAGTTCAACAAATGATCGGATGGCCTGTGGGTCTCCTTTATCTGCTTGAACGGCGAAATCAGCGGATATATTTCTTTCTCTCAATTAATGAGACTCATCTAGGTCAGATTTATTAAGTGTCCAACAACGGGAGTCTTCCAATGTATAATCCGAAATTAGGGGTAAAAATCGGAGGAGCTTTTAGCGCCTTTATCGTGGTCGCCTGCGTCCTGGGCGGCGTGGCAGTGTGGCATATGGGTCGGGTCGAAAATAGCTCCGAAAAGCTGTCTAAAGAATTCGTCCCGGAGGTGGCCATCGCCAACAACCTGGAGAGATCCGCCCACTCGACCATGCTGGCCATGCGGGGCTATTCCATGAGCGAGAATGAAAGCTATCTGGCCGAGACCAAAAAAAACCTGACTCTGGTCAAGCAATACCTGGTGGAAGCCACAGACCTGGTCGACAAGTCGCCCCATTTGACCTTGCTGAGGGAGGCGGTAACGAAAACAAAAGCCAGAGTCGCTGAGTATGAAAAAATGGTCGCAGAAACCGTGACCAGAAATCAGGAATTAGCCCATATCAGAATAACCCTTGACCGGGCGGCCGCCGCTTACTTGCAAAACTGCAGTGAATTCTCGACCAGCCAATACGAGACCATGAGAAAGGAGATCGACGAAGGTGCGACCAAAGGCATGTTGGAGCAGCGGTTGGATAAAATAATTCTGGCCAACGACATCACCGGCCTGATCAATAAGGCTCAAGTGGCCAATTTTAGGGCTCAAGCTCTGAGCGATCCGAAGTTGATCCAAGAAGCCGCAAAGACTTCGGACAGCATCGAACAAAAACTCCGCGACCTCAAGTCCATCACCCGGCAGGAAATCAACCTCCGGGAGATCGAGGAGAGCCTTCAGGCAGGCCGCGCTTACAAAGACGCCCTGACCAACCTGATCCATAACTGGTCGGCTCAACAAGAACTTAACAAAAAGCGGGCTGCCGTGGCCATGGACGTTCTTGACGCGGCCAAAGCCATGGCTGAAAAAGGCATGGATGAAACTCTGACGATCTCATCAGACGCCACCTCGGCCCTGTCTCTGACTTCCCGGATGATGGTCGTCGGACTCCCCGTGGCCGCAGTGCTGGGCCTGGTGATCGCCCTGATCATTACCTTGAGTATTACCAAACCCATCAACCGGATAATTGTCGGGCTAAATGAGGCGGCCAACCAGGTCGCCTCGGCGTCCGTCCAGGTCTCCACGGCCAGTCATTCTCTGGCTGAGGGCGCCTCGCAGCAGTCAGCTTCCATCGAAGAAACATCATCGGGCATGGAAGAAATGTCGGCCATGATTAAACGGAACGCCGACAGCGCCAATGAAGCCGATAAGCTGATGCAAGCGGCCGGAAAAATTGTGGCCACGGCCAACAATTCCATGAACCAGTTGACCCAGTCCATGACCGAGATCACCCGGTCCAGCGAACAGACGGTCCGGATTATCAAAACCATTGACGAGATTGCCTTCCAAACCAATTTGCTGGCCTTGAATGCCGCCGTGGAAGCGGCCCGGGCGGGTGAGGCGGGAGCCGGATTTGCCGTGGTGGCCCAAGAAGTCCGGAGCCTGGCCCGCAGGGCGGCCGAAGCAGCCAATAACACCGCTGAGATGATTGAAGACACCACCAGGAAGGTCAAAGAGGGGTCGGAGTTATTATACGAAACCAATGATGCCTTTAGCCAGGTGGCCAGGAGCGCTGATCGGGTGGCGGAATTGATCAGTGAAATAGCCGTGGCTTCCGCGGAGCAGGCTCAAGGAATCGATCAAGTTAACGTGGCCATCGGGGAAATGGAAAAAGTGACTCAGCAGACGGCTTCCCATGCCGAACCATCGGCTTCCGCCTCGGATCAATTGCACGATCAGGCGGTGGAAATGAAGGATTTTGTAACCCAGATGACGGTCTTGGTGGGCGGCCGTCGGAATAACGGGGGGCAAAAGACTGAATCAAGCCATAACCGACCGTCACTCCAGATCATTAAACCCAATCAGCCGCTCCAAACGGCCGAGGCCGAGGTTAACCGCAACCGTTGCGAACAGCCGATCTCGGCAGCCCGAACCGGAGCCATCCGACCAGCCGAAATTATTCCCCTGGACGGCGACTTCAGTGAGTTCTAACCGCGGCAGGCGATCAGTCCACCACCGGTTCGCGCATGATCAGATCGACAGCTTCGGCCGCGGTGGCCGCCAGGGCCGGGTGGGTGTCCCTAAGCGAGGCCACCTGTCGCAGGTTATCCGCCGTCCGAAAAATGAGCATGGCCAGGTCACCTTCATCGATCCCGGCCAGGGCCAGGGTGTCTTCCCAGGAGGTGTTGGACGCCCAGGCATACATGGTCGCGGCCGGCCAATACTGAATGGCCGGACCAGGAAAACCGGCTTCCTTCATCCGTTGGTGGAGCGGCTGAATTGAGCTGACCATCCTGGTGAAGGCCGGAACCAGCAAGTCTTCTCTAAATCCTTTGCCCAGAGGCACAGCCATCTCCGGGCCCCGGTCTCCCACAAATGGAGCAATCAGCCCGGCCAATAGAGCCGGATTTTTCTGGGGTAAGGTATTCCGGCGGATGAGTTCCGCAATTAACAGCGGCTGGTCCAATCGTAACCGACAGGCCCAGACGCCGTCGAAAGTCAGGTTATCCTCGTCATCCACGAAGCCCTCGGCCTTAAGAAAATTCAGATGCCGGAGAAAACTGTGCCATAAAAAATTCTCTTTGAGATCGAACTGCCGACGATAATAGGAAATTCTGGCGATAGTCCGTCGGATGGCCTTGTCCTGGCCCAGCAAACACTGATCGATTAAGGCGCATTCGTGGCATTGATGTTTTTCCAATTCGGCCTGCTTCTGAGTCAGGCCGTTCCTGGCTTTCAGGGCCTCCTCCGGGGACCAGCCGCGGGCGGCCAGGGCGCCCAGGTGCTTCAATGACTGCCCCTCCAGCAGTCGGTCCACGTCTTTGGCTCCAGGCGATTTGGGCAGCGGCAGCGTCAAATCATAGATCACAGAAATCATGGGACCTTTTACTCTAGTTGCCCGTCGCCGGGCAGGTACGTCCTTGTCCTCTTCGGAATACAGTCTGACCGCCTTAAAAATCAGTTCTCCTTGAACTGGAGCATGATAATCCTCCAAGATGCAATATTTCCGTCGTCCTTTGGTCTCAACCACTTGCCCCGCGGTGATGAACCTGATGGCCGGATGATGGGTTTCGATCCGGCTCAACTGGCCGGCCAATTCAGCCGCGTCCTCGGCCAGGCGCTCTCTTTCGGCCATCCTGATCAGGACTTCCTCCGCAGACCCGCAGTTTCCCCCTTCCAGTAAGGCAGACAAAGCGGCCGTCAGGTTTTGCAACCGCCGCTTGTCCTCCTCAAAGCTATCCCGCCGTTGAAAGGTAGAAAAAGAAAGTACGAACAAATCTTTAATTTCGGCCGGGGTCATGGACAGGAGAAGGTTTAGAACCATCGAAAAATTGATTTTGATTTGGCTGGTTAAAGGTTCAGAGGGACTTTGAAGCAACACTTCGAGGTAAATCGGATCCAGAAATGGATTTCCCACCAACAAAGCGAAACCAATCTTATCCATCCCGCGCCTACCGGCCCGACCGGTCATCTGGTGCAGATCCGTGGCCGAGAGATTGACAAACTCATGGCCGTTAAACCGGTCGCTTTGCATCAGGACCACGGTTCGAGCCGGAAAATTTACACCTGCGGCCACGGTGGAAGTGGAGAATATGGCCTCTAAGAGTCCTTCCTTCATCAGGGTCTCGATAAACAACTTCCAAAGGGGCAATTGCCCGCCATGATGGGCGCCGGTTCTGGTTTTCATGAGCTGTTTGTATTGCGGGTTTTCAGCCAGGTAGGGATATTGCTCGGTCAAGCCTCTGATTCGGTCGAAGAATGTCTTAGCCGTACTTCGACACAGCCGCTGATCAACTCTCTGGCAGGATTTAACGGCTTCGTTACATTCCTTTCGGGATTTCAGGAAGAAAATGGCCGGGAGGAGAGTGAACTCCCGCAACAGGCTGATGATCTTGGGATAAGGTGGAATCCGCTTAAGTCCGCCCGACCAGCGCTGTCGCTTGTTGGACCATTGCTCAAGTATCTTCGGCGCCAGGTCGTCCCCTTTTCTTAAAGAAGTGACCTCGCCGTGGGGAAATAAGTAAATAGCGTGGAGCGGGACGGGTCTGTCTTTGTCCAAAACCGTCTGGCAGGTTGTGCCGCGGATATGTTGGAGCCAGGAAGCTATTTCGGTGGCGTTTTCTATGGTGGCGGACAGGAGCAGCAGCTTAACCCGACTGGGCAGGTAGATCATGACCTCTTCCCAGACCACACCCCGGTCCTGATCCCCCAGGAAATGGGCTTCGTCCAAGATGACCAGGTCCGCTCCCAGGTTCGTCCCCTGGTACATCACGTCATAGAGTTGGTTTCGCAATATCTCGGTCGTGCCCACAATCACCGGGGCAACCGGGTTTTCCTTGCGATCACCCGTGACTATGCCGACTTGTTCCGGCCCGAATAGTTCGCAAAAATGGGCATAGATGGAGTTTGACAGAGCTTTCAAAGGAGAGGCGTACCAGGCTCGCTGTTTTTCTTGGAGGATCCTGGAGATAGCCTGTTCGGCAATCCAGGTTTTACCCGAGCCCGTCGGCGCCGAGACCAAAACATCACCATATTCAACTTTGTCCAGTGCTTCTAATTGAAACGGGTCCGGTTTGAAGTTTGCTTTATCAGGTGTGCCAATCTCTTTAAATATCTTTAGCAGTTCTTCAGGGACATCGGCCTGGAATGGTAAATCATTCCCCAGGCACTTATCATACTTATTTTTTTTCGCCTTGGCGTCGACCGGTTGATCCTTTTTCTTTTGACGGCGGGCGTTCTTGATCTTGGCCAGAATATGATGCGGAATAGGGGCCATCGCCTCTCTTTCCTTTTCATTAGGGGTTATCGGATTTAGCTTGCTCTAGTAGATGCAACAGCCGTTGCTCCACCAGGGCGGGATCCAGGCCCCTAAGCAGAATTACCTTTTCTCGTGACTTAAATCCCCTAACAACTTCAACCGAGGACTTGGCCACCCCGAGCTGTTTGGCCAAAAATTCTCCCAAAAGCCTATTGGCCAACCCCTCGGCCGGCGGCGCAGTCACCCTGACCTGGAGGACATTATTCCTGATCCCTTCAATGCCGTTCCGTGAGGCCTTGGGAGAGACCCGAACCGACAGAAGAGCTCCTTCCGATGAAGCCGTGATTCTCATAAAGCCATCCGTCCCGTCAGAGCTGTGAAGACTGGTCCGGATAGCCGGTTCAGCCTGCGTAGTTGTCGCTTTAGTATCATAATAGCCCAGACTCAATTATAGTGGAAGCCAAAAAAAGAGCCGCCTAAGGCGACCCAAGAAATGTAACTGTTAACCTGTTGTTATGAAGGTGAATATATTTCAGAGTCAATATTAACTTCTCTTTTCCCGCATAGGTTAAATTAAGAAAACCAGAGCGACGGCCCAGCCACAGATGCGATCCCAATGCTGTTGAATCAAGAATGCAGCCTGACCATCCTCGGTCGTGATAAGATTCCTCACTTCCCTGCGGATGATCCACGGAGGCGGTCAAAAAAACTAATTTCGACCGGTAGTCGGGTGGAACAATGACAGAAAGGCTATAAAGTAGCTGACACCGGACCAGACCGTCAAGACAAAGGCGACGATAAACAGGATCATCCCGTAAAAATGAAAATGTAAATAGAAATATTGGTAATGCACCATCAACGCGGCAGTGGCGGCGGTTTGAGCCAGCATCTTGGCCTTACCCAGGCTTTCAGCTTGAATCACGATGCCCTCAACCGCGGCGATGCCCCTTAGACCGGTGACCGACATTTCACGGGCAATGATCACAAATACGGCCCAGGCCGGCACCCGGCCCAGCGGGATGAGCATAATCAAACCGGCCGAGACAAGCAGTTTATCCGCCAGGGGGTCTAACAACTTACCTAGCTTGGTCACGATATTCCGCCGCCTGGCCAGGTATCCGTCCAATACGTCCGTTCCCGCGCCGACAATAAAAAAGATGGCTGCCAAAAAATTAGGCAGCTTGCCCGGTGACTGAAGACAGACAATAACCAGGGGAATACTAAGTATCCGGCACATGGTCACGCAATTGGCGATATTCCAGTTGCTGACCCGTTTGAGTTTTCCTTCCGACACAGCTTCCCCTGGGAGAAATAGGTAATTATTTGGCGGCGACTTGTCTAAAAGCCGAATTGTTGGACTTGTAACTCTGGTAGTATCCCAACACTCTTCTCACGTAATCCTGTGTTTCGGCGTAAGGGGGGATGGAGTAATTATATTGGACGACCCGTTCCGGTCCGGCGTTATACGCCGCCAGGGCCAGTTTTATGTCATTACTAAATTGGAAAATCAGCCCCTTAAGATAGCGAGCGCCACCGAAAATGTTTTCCGTGGGGTCAAAAGTGTTTAAGACCTTCATCTCCGTCGCCGTTTGCGGCATCAACTGCATTAACCCCCTGGCCCCTTTAGGTGAGACAGCCTGATGGTTAAAGCCTGATTCCGCCTTGACTACGGCTTTGACCAGAGCCGGGTCCAGGTCATGATAGGCCGCCGCGGAGAGGATGACATCATCAAACTTATTGGAATCGTGTGATGTTCTTATCGCCGGATAGTAGGTGGTCGGAGCGCCGCGCACATACAGCCGGTACTTGGGAGATACGGGGACGTTGGAAAAGTGCATAACGCCAGAGGCATCCACGTACTTGTAGATTTCTCCCCAGACCGGAGATGTACCCAACACTACGACCGCCAGGGTGACAAATCCTAACCCGGTTATCCTGTGGAAAATATTCCACCCAGGTCTCTTAGCCTGCGAATGCATTCGATCAGCGTGATGGAGCTTCATATAGATTACCCAGAATGAGTTCACTGCAGAATACCTATGGCGTCGGCAGATATTTGATCTAAAATGAAGTGGCCGGCCACGCCAATTGGGGTTAGCTTTGAGTTACCTTCTTCCAGTCTTCCAAAAACTTTTGGAGTCCCTTGTCCGTTAGAGGATGATTGGCCAGCTGGGTAATCACGTTGAATGGAATGGTGGCGATGTGAGCACCCATGGAGGCCGCCTCCAAGACGTGAATAGGGTTACGGACGCTGGCCACAATGACCTCTGTGTTAAATCCGTAATTCTCATAAATAGTTAATATTTGAGAGACCAGTTCCATTCCCGAAGCGGCAATGTCATCCAGCCGGCCGACAAACGGACTAACATAGGTCGCACCGACCTTGGCGGCCAACAACGCCTGCAGCGGGGAAAACACCAGTGTGACGTTGGTCTTGATCCCTTCTTGGGTTAAAATCTTGGTGGCTTTAAGTCCTTCAATGGTCATGGGGATTTTAACCACGACACACGGCGAGATCTTGGCCAGTTGTCTGGCTTCCGGGACCATGTCCTCGGCCTGCTGGCTGACGGCCTCAACGCTGATCGGTCCATCCACAATCGAGCAAATCTCTTTAATCAGATCTTGAAACGGTCTTTTCTCTTTAGCCACCAGAGAAGGGTTGGTGGTCACACCATCGACCAAACCCGTCTTAAGTGCCTCGGTTATTTCTTTGATATTAGCAGTATCGATAAAGAATTTCATTCAGAAAGACTCCTTTAGCGGTTACCTAAACGGCTCGCAGCTCGTAGGTAGATCAGAGTTATTTTAGACCGAGTTTAACAATTTGCAACCAAATTCATTCAACCTGGGCCAGGTTTTTGTTTTCTTTATCCCGACCACCTCGGATTGTAACAGTCATCAAAAGCGCATGACCGCAGATTCCCAGACACATTTAAGACAGGATCGGGCAGACGGTCAAGAGTTATTCTTGAGATATCTGTCCCGGCACTCCCGGCTACAAAAATAATGGGTCTGTTCGTTGGTCTTAACCACCAGCGCCTGCCCCTTGGGCACATAGACCTGGCAAATAGGATCTTGCACCATAGTGTCTTCCACAGGGTGTCCGATGCCCTTGTTATATTGTGGAGGAGGAGGCACTTGTCTGGTTCCGAAAATGTTTTTGACGGCCCGGTATGAAACATAGCCGATCACGATAAACATAATCAATCGCAGCAACATAATGTTTTCCTATCCTAGGTCGAGACTACCTCGAGGCGTTATTCAAGCATTGTCCAAGCATTGATTAATAAATAAAGCAACTATTATGCCATCTCAGGTGACGGCATTGATCAACCTCTTTATTCCCGATTTTAACTGGCTGTTAGCTTCCATGAATTTCAGGCCCATTTCATAGATGATAGTCTGGCGGTCTTCATCCCAACTGGTATTGTACCAGCAAATCGTGGACCCGGTGATGACTACCTCGCCGTCGGGTGAAGTCATCGACACCTCTATGATCAAATTGTCCGACATCAACGCGGCGGTAGCCAGGTTGACCCGGTCGATGAAGATCTGTTTGGACCGGACATACACCCCGCCCGTGGAAATATTAGCCACACTGGCCGAGATGAACTGGGAGGCCGGCAGCTTGTTTTCCTGGTCAACTAAACGAATGCTGGCCGGAATATCCACCCTTACCCGCCTGAATCGGCGGCGCTCCGGGCCGGTTTTAAAAAAAGGAGGCGTCATGGACGATTCCGTCTATCAGGTCTGGTTCGATGGCGGTCACATGCCCTTTCACCCCATAGGGATAACTGGGGATAAGTCGGATAGAGCACCAAGTAATTCCCGGATGGATGCCTGGAGGATCGGGTGCTTGACCTCGGCCGCGATCTCGCTTAACGGTACCAGCACAAACCTGCGCCGGTGCATCTCGGGATGCGGAATGATCAAGGTCTCAGAAGATATTACCTGATCACCGTAAAGCAAAATGTCCAGATCGATAGCTCGCGGCCCCCATCTGAAGCTGGGACGCCGCCCCAGGTCATTTTCGATCGTCTTCAAGGCGCGCAGGAGTTCTTCCGGTTTCCACACCGTGGTCCCCTGGACCGCGGCATTAACGAAGTCGTCTTGATCCTTCACCCCCACCGGAGCGGTGCGGTAAAGAGATGAGACCCGGCCAAAAATGAACCCGGGTAGCTCCTTTAACCGGGCCACGGCCGACTGAATCTGGCTAACCTTATCTCCCAGGTTAGAGCCCAGCCCTAAATAGACCGTCACCGGATCGGGTTGATCCCGGCTCAGAACCCCACCCCCTTGATGCGGTTAACGGCTTCCCGCAACCGCTCGACGGGTAAGCAGAGGGTCATCCGAATGTAGCCTTCACCGGGGGCGCCGAAACCGTTCCCCGGAGTGGTGACAATCCCTGTTTTTTCCAATAAGAGCATGGTAAAGTCATTAGATGACCAACCCGACGGAACCTTGACCCAGAGATAAAACGTCGCTTTGGGCGGTTCGACATGCAATCCAGCCTCATTCAACCCCGAGACCAGGACGTTCCGGCGTTCGGTGTAGATTTTCATCAGGTCGGCCACCACCTTCTGATCACCCGTCAGAGCCTCGATGCCGGCCCATTGGACCGCCTGAAAGGCCCCGGAATCAATATTACTCTTTATTTTACCCACGGCCGCCACGATTTCAGCCCGACCTACGGCAAACCCGATTCGCCATCCAGTCATGTTATACGTCTTGGACAGAGAATGGAACTCGATTCCGACCTCCATGGCCCCAGCCGCATTTAGAAAGCTGACCGGCTTGTATCCATCAAACGCCAATTCTGAATAAGCCGCGTCGTGGCAAACGATGATGTTGTATTTCTTGGCGAACGCAACCACCTCATTGTAAAAATCTATCCCGGCCACCGCGCCGGTCGGATTGTTGGGGTAGTTGATAAACATTATCTTGGCCCGGTCAGCCACATCCGACGGGATGGCCGCCAGGTCCGGCAAAAAGTTGTTTTCAGCGGTTAACGGCATAAAAAATGACTCGCCCCCGGCGAACATAGTCGCCACACTATAGACCGGATAGGCCGGACTGGGGACCAGGGCGATATCACCTGGATCAATGAAGGCTAAGGGAAAGTGAGCCAGTCCCTCTTTGGAGCCGATCAGGGTGATGACCTCGGACCGGTAATCCGCCTTGACCCCGAAGCGGCGAAGATACCAATCAGCCACGACCTTGTTGAATTCGTTCATCCCGGAATAGGAGGGATACCGGTGGTTGGCCGGATCCGCGGCCGACCTGGCCAACGATTTAATGATGTGGGCCGGAGTAGGCAAATCCGGGTCGCCCACGCCCAGGTCGATTATGTCAACCCCTTTTGACCTGACCTGTTCTTTTAATCGGTCGATTTCCATAAACAGATACGGGGGAAGGTTCTTGATTCTATCAGACAGAGCAACGGAAAACATAATTAGCATTGTCTCCTGTGGGGATTGGGGTAGAAAAGAGATCGCGCGCGTACACCCGAAAATGCTTACAGGTTTAGCTTATGCACTGATAGGGCCGTTCCTTAACTTAGATCGAACCTGCCAGGCATCAAAATAAGTCAGGATGAACAATGAGTCAATGCTTTTTTCGTCCGTCACGAGGTCGCATCCCTGGAGAATCAAGGCGGCTGAGCAAGCTAACCAGTTGACCACAAACAAGTTCCCGGTCACATTTTTTTTGCTGCTCGTCTGGTTCCGCCAACCCGAAACCCGGAATATTCAGCGCACAATCCGGTTGACCAGAGAGCCAATCCCGGCAATCCGAACCTCCACCTCATCGCCCGGAGTCATCGGGCCAACCCCCGAAGTAGTCCCGGTGGCGATCACATCACCCGGTTGCAGGGTCATCACTTTGGAAATAAAAGAAACTAATTCAGCCACATTGAATAGTAGATGGCGAGTGTTGGAAGACTGCTTGACCTGACCGTTCAGCAGACACTGGATATCCAGGTCAGCCGGGTCCAGGCCGGAGACGACCCAAGGCCCCAGGGGGCAAAAAGTGTCAAAGCTCTTGGCCCTGGTCCACTGCTTGTCTTTAGCTTGCAAATCTCGGGCCGTGACGTCATTCAGGCAGGTATAGCCGAAAATATAGTCAGCCGCATGAATGAGTCCGACATCCTCGGCCGGCTTACCGATAACTACTCCCATTTCAGCTTCATAGTCAACCTGCTGGGACATGGCCGGATAGATGATATCGTCACCCGGTCCAATCACCGAGGAGGAAGGCTTCAGAAAGAGCAACGGTTCTTCCGGCAGCTTAAGCCCCATTTCCTGGGCATGATCGCGGTAGTTCAGGCCGATGGCCACCACCTTGGATGGCGTCACCGGGGCCAGCAGGCGCACGTCGGACAAAGAGATCTCCGGCCCGGTGACCTGATATGGTTCCAGGAAATTACCGCTAATCCGGCGAAATCCGGCGCCTTCGTCTACTCCAAAAGAAATGGCGCCATTCTTGTCTTGGTATCTGATGTATTTCATATCTTTGGTGAATTCTCCGTCATGCGGTTGAGAGGTTAATTAATCACTTTCAACGCCGTCAATGATTCTTTGAAACTCTTCCAACGAACCGACGACCCATGCTTTCTTGCGCAAATCTTTTAGCACGGCAGTGTCGGCTATGGCATTTATCTGATCTTCAGTCATTGAAGGAACCTGGCCAAATCTGTTTCCGAGGATTTCAATAATAGTCTCGCGCATCGTCGCTTGCACATCTCGGAGACCTTCTTGGAGACCTTCCTGGAGACCTTCTTGGAACCATGTTTCGGCTAGACCGGGCATAGCACCACCTCCTTGGTTGTTAAAGACATCGTCCAGCGCCTCCCTCAACTCCTGCGAGCTTATTCTTTCCTTATTGGCCAGTAAGTAATGGATAACTTTCCCCAGGTGATCCTGGTGAGAATATTCCTCTTCAGGCCTTCTCAATAACTCCAATATGGCTCGAATGCGGGCTCGTAGTTCATCGCTATGAAATATGTATTTCAGGATCAGCAAAACCGCTCTGAGTATCTCCTGACCTTTGATATCCTCATCCCGGTAAATGGACAAGTCATAGAGAAGATAGCTGAAATCAGGTAGAAATGATCGGAGACAAAAACGCTTGACAAACAGCTTCCGAAAGCTCTCCGGGATATTCCACCGGTTAACTCCGTGGTACAACACTATCGGCACAATATGCGGGAGGATCCCATCCCAATCCTGGCCCATGGTATGCTCCCATATCCGAATCATATAACGGAGCAAATGAAAAGCGACCAATGGTTCAGGATAGCTCTTGTGCTCAAACAGAATGTAGACCAAAACCCGGCCGCCATCCGTCGTGTCCACTTCATACAGGAGATCGGACAGTCTCTCCTTCAGATTGTCATCGACAAAAGTGTCCTTGCGCGGCTTGAGTGTCTCCAGATTAAGCTCTTGAACCACCTCACCAGGAAGATAATTCAACAAAAAATCTGCGGCCTCCTCTTTGTTGGAGAAGACACTCTTGAAAAACCGATCATGGCTGTTGACAATTTCATCCGAAGTCACGATTACGCGCCCTCTTCAAGCTCAATAATAGGTTATCACCACCCGATCCAGGTAATCCGCAAAGACGGCCAGGTGGTCGGCGATAGCCGCGGTGTCGGCCCTTTTGGCGGCCAGCTCAATGGCCAGACCGAGTTGGCCCAAATAAAGGAACCCGTAGCTCCCGGCGGAACCCTTGATGCTATGGGCGATCCGCTTCAAAGTATCAAAATCCCCTTCGGCCAACGACTGGTGCATGGAGCTGATATAATTCCGATAGTCAGTTATAAATTCTGGGATCAAGTCTTCCAGAATCGAATTCACCTTGACCACATAGTCTATCTGCGGCTCGATTCCCGCCGGAGTCGGCGGTTCTTCTGTCGCCGGTCGGACAGAGGTCATCTCTCGCGGCCGATCGGTCTTGCCGGCCAGCGTAATAGAAGTCGTGTTTGCGGCACCGCCGTCGCCTCTCCTTTTCATGACAAAGTTTTGAATTGTCTTGAACAGCCTGTCTTTATTAATCGGTTTGGTCAAATAATCATTACAGCCGGCGTCGAGACATCTTTGTTTATCCTCTTTGAAAGCATGGGCGGTGAGAGCCACGATTTCGGTGGAAGGCCTGGAGTTGGCTTTTTCCCATTGTCTGATCCGTCTGGTCGCTTCAAACCCATCTATGACCGGCATGACTATATCCATTAACACCAAATCGTAATTGCCAGCCACGAATTTTTCCACGGCCACCTGGCCATTTTCGGCCATGTCGAGACGACACAAGGTGTTCTTGAGGTAGAGTTCGATAATTCTTCGGTTACTAGGATTGTCTTCAACCAACAAAATGTTTAGGGCGGGCAGGTTGATATTCCCGCTCTCCCGGAGTTCCCTATTGACCTTATTGTCCATACGATCCAGGTTTCCAGTGACATGCAACACTGCGTCCATCAATTCCGATCGTCCGACCGGCTTGACCAGATAGCCAGTCAGGCTGGCCCGGTCATCACAAGGATCGTCAGCAGTTATCATCATGATTATCCGCGGGGCAGCCTCCTGATTCCCTTTGATTCTCTCGACCAAGTCAAATCCGTCCATATCCGGCATCCGTCGGTCAACCAGCAGTAAGTCATAAGGCGCCCCATCCTCGTGGGCCTGAGCCAGGAAATCTATGGCCTGAATACCATTGCCTACCTCGGTTACCACCGCGCCCCACCCAGAAAGCGTTTCGTTTAGAACCATCCGGTTGGTCGCATTGTCGTCCACGATCAAGGCCTTGAGTCCATTTACGTTCATTTCAAGTTGTGGCCTCTGATCTGAGCATCCTTCCCTAACACCCAGTTTTACCGTAAAATAAAAAGTAGATCCCCGGCCGGGATAACTCTCCACCCAGATCCGGCCACCCATCATCTCCACCAGCTTCTTGGAAATGGTCAGCCCCAAACCAGTGCCGCCATGTTTACGAGTGGTGGAAGAGTCCGCCTGGGCAAAGCTTTCAAAAATCAACTGTTGATGCTCCACGGCAATACCGATGCCCGTGTCCTCGATGGAAAACAATAGGGCCCCTGGTTCCCCGACCTGTTTGTCTGGAACCACCCGCAACCCGACTTCCCCCGTCTCGGTAAACTTAATTGCGTTGCCGATCAGGTTGACCAGTATCTGTCGTAACCGCGTCGGATCACCGACTAAGATGTTCGGAATTTCAGAAGAGACCTGGCAAGGCAGCTCCAATCCTTTTTCGTGTGCTCGCATAGCCAATATCTTGTTTGTTTTTTCAACCAGTTGGCGAAGATCAAAATCAATTGACTCCAATTCGAACTGACCGGCTTCAACCTTGGATAGATCAAGTATATCATTAATGATATCCAACAAATTTTCACCAGCCGATTTGAAGGTATGAACATACTGTCGCTGGTCCGGACTGAGATTGGTCTCCCACAAAATATCGGCCATCCCCAGAATGGCGTTCATGGGTGTGCGGATTTCGTGGCTCATGCTGGCCAAGAATTCACTCTTGGCCCGGTTCGCCGCCAGGGCTGCCTCTCGCTCCTTTTCGGCTTTTTCCTTTTCCTTTTGTTCCGTGATATCTACCAACGATCCTTCGTAATAAAGCACCTTCCCGGACTTACTCCGGACGACCCGGGCCGAGATAGAGACATAGATGATCGTGTCGTCCTTTCGCCGAAAAGGGGCTTCTAACCCGATGACCTGACCTTTTTCAAGGAGGAGTTGGGTAAACATCCGTCGATCATCAGGATTAACATAGACTTGCCGGGCCATGTCGGTGATGGCTGAGACCAGTTCTTCAGGAGATTCATAACCTAAGATTTTGCTCATGGAGGGGTTGGCACTGAGATAACGGCCGTCGGGAGTGCTCTGAAAGATGCCTTCGATGGCATTTTCATACAAAGATCGGTATTCTTTTTCTGAGGCCTTGAGATCATGATATAATCTCGAGTTCTCGATAGCTACTGCGGCTTGGGCGGCCAAGGTATTGATCAGCTTCAAGTCCCGGGCGGTGTATGGCATGGGTTCCCGGCTACTAATACTGATGACGCCAATTATTCTGTGCCCTGTTTTGAGTGGGGCGCAAATCATGGAGCTGACCGGGAAAGCACTGGGAATATACCGGGGGTCATGAACCACGTCGTTGATAATTTCAGCTTTGCCGGACAGGAAGACATCTCCAGCGATGCCCAACCCCGGTCGCGTAAACATCTTCTCGGGAGGGTTTTGCCCAACCGCCGCCAGCATCTCTAATACATCAGTTTCTTTATTCAAAATCATAATCGAGACAGCGTCGGCCGTGACCACTTCCCGGGCATGTTCAATGACCAGGCCGGCCACGCTTTTTAAATCAAGGGAGGCGGCCAGATTTTCGGCCATCTTGTGGAGCAATGTAATTTCTTTATATGTATCTAGTGTTTCGGCAACTAATTCTTTTTTTTCGTGCTCCCGACCAGCAATATAGGTCAGCACCGAGGCGAACAATGAACTTTGCGGCCCGCCCCGAACCCACCCCAAGCGTACTCCCTCCATATCAATCGGATGCAGGTCTGAGGCTTCACCACCGGGCCGCCCGAAAATAATCGCTCCCTGCTCGTCCAAGATTTCCACATCATCGTGCAGTACCTGGGCGAGACTCTCCAATATGGAACCAATCTCTTTTTTTTTCAGAATTTTCTTGAGGTGGATGGCGTTCATGTCCTATTGCTTCCCATCGGCTGCGGTTGGTTGCTGGTTACTCGTTTCTGGTTGCTTGTTGCTCGTTGCTACTTTCCCGAAAGTATTACATAAATTTCAAGTCTAAAAAAATATGTGCATGTAAAAGGGAACCCAACAACCAGTAACATGCAACGAGCAACAAGCAACCAGTTGTCAAACTGGGGCAGACGTCTGATCTATTATCTTCTCCTCATCCCAGTCCAGTTCCGGATACAACCGTCTGGCGCAGTCCGGACAAATACCATGCGTGAAGTCGACTTGAGAATGAGCCCTAATATAGGTCTCGATCTGAGTCCAATACCCGTGGTCGTCTCGGATCTTCTTACAGGCGGCGCAAATAGGCAGCAGCCCGCTCAAAGTTCTTACCTCAGCCAAAGCCGTCTGCAGTTCTGCGATCAAGTCGTCGCGTCCTTTTTCTTCTTCCCTTCTGGCCGTGATGTCCTCATAGGTAATGAATTGCTTGCCCCCTCTAATGGTCACGGGGCGATAAACAATATTCCGCAAATTGCCATCTTTACACCTGGTCATAAATTCGCGGGACCGGGCTTCACCGATCACTCCTTCCCGCAGATCCTTAAACCAGATAGAAATTATTTCTTCCCGGTAATCCAGGCCGGGGAAGGCCAATCGAAAAAACTCGCGACCATTTGGAATATCATCAAGGTTGTACCCGAAAACGTCGACAAACTTTTGGTTCACGTACGAGTAATTGCCATTGGCTTCAATAATCGAAATGGGGAAAGGCGACAGCTCGGCCAGATATCGAAACTGCTCCTCATTTTCCAATAGAGCCTTCTCAATCAACTTCCGCTTAGTGATATCCTGAAAAATTGCCACCGTCCCGGCCGGTTGATTTTCCCGGTCCCGATACATCGACCCGCTCAAAGAAACGAAGATGACATTGCCCTTCTGGGTGTACCGACGAGTTTCAATCCCGGAGAAGCTTTCCCCGGCCAGCACCTTCGCCAACAACTGCCTGGTCACTGGCCAACTGTCCTCGGGCACAAAAGCATTCATCTTCGCACCTCGGCATTCCTCCAAGGTCCAGCCAAAAACATGAGTAAAAGCCCTATTGAAGTAGACCACTTTTCCTTCAATGTCATACACGATAATCGGGTCTGGTGAACTATCCATCACGGCCCGGTGCATTTCCTCACTCACCCGTAACGCTTCTTCAGTCTGTTTTAGTCTGGTAATTTCCCGGTGAATGACCAGGCTGGCCGTGTGTCGGCCGCGCAGGTCGCGCAGGATGCTGGTATTGACCTGAACATCCAACAGCCGTCCATCTTTGGTGAATCTCTTGGTTTCGAAACAAACCTTTTCTCCAGCCAACAGCCGCACCCAGGCATCTTCCGTTTTACCGACTTCATCTTCGGGAACGAAAGGCACCGGACCGCGCAACAGGTCTTCTTTGGACCAACCATAAGTTGTCAAGAACGCTTCGTTGGCAAAGGTGATTCTTCCCGCGGGGTCATACACGACTAAAGGATCAGGAATGGTATCCAGGAGAAAACGATAGCGGATTTCGCTTTCCTCAAGCGCCTCTTCCGCCCACAACCTGGACAACATTTCTCTGTGCCGGCGCACCTCATTGGTCAAAACCAGGGGCAGGAGTCCCGAATAGCCTCCCTCATCATCCTTGATCAGATAATTGTTGACCCCAGACTTAAGGGCAATCACCGCCAACTTTTCCGAACCGGCCCCGGTTTGCAGCACTACCGGAAATTTATGTCCACGATCTCTAATTATTTTAAACAGTTGAAGGCCATCAAAAACCGGCAGATAATAATCTATCACGGCGATATCGAATGACTCGCGGTTTGAATCCAATATGGCCAACGCCTCTTCCGGGTTGCTTACCTCAGTAACCTGATAAGGCGTTTGACTTTTCCTTAAGGCCCGAGAAAAAGCCACCCGATCATGAGGATTGTCTTCAACCAGAAGAACATTGATTAAGTCGCGGGGCACGTCGGTGGGCATCCCATTACCTCATCAAAAAATGCGATGATTCCTCTTTTTCTCTGTGTAGTGCCATCTATATTTTCATTTTTGGGTCAAACGCCTCAGGGTTAGGATAGCCCTAGCAGGTCCTTGGTCAGGGTCAAGATCTCATCAGGGTCAAAAGGTTTGGTCATGTATATTAACGCACCCACCGCGATCCCCTGTTTGCGATCTATTTCTTGTCCCTTGGCGGTGAGCAAAATGATGTTTATCCCGATAAGGCCCGAGTCATGGCTGACACATCGACAGACCTCATAGCCATTAATTCCAGGCATCATGACGTCGAGAAAAACGACCTGGGGACTTTCCGCTCGAATCAGAGCCAGGCCCTCGGCCCCATCGGAGGCGGTCAGCACCTCTACCCCATAGTCATCCTCCAGGTCCTCCAAGGTCTGTTCCAATAAAGACCGGATGTGCCTTTCATCATCAACGATCAAAACCTTCTGCCCCATGCTTCCAGGTCCTCCACTGTTGGTCGGCATTACGGGATATCCAGACGCCGGCTTTGAAAAACCAGCCCGGCCCGCCGGGAAAACGGACCGGCCCTCACGGTTAGATCGCAGTCGGCTTGAGGCCACGACCTTTATTCCCGATTTATTATATACACCATTCTCGCGTCCTTGAAAAAGAATTATTTTCTTATTAACGAGGAATTCCTGGACTGGTTCTCATAAGGTCAAGTATGCACTATTCGTTATAGACCTGGGCCGGCCGGCTTGGCCATCCGCTCATCCAGGTCTCGCAGCCGAACCGATACCATCTTGGATATGCCCGGCTTTTCCATGGTCACCCCGTGGAGTTGATCGGCCACCTCCATGTTCTTTTTATTATGGGTGATCAGGATAATCTGTGAGCTTTTGCTTATTGATTTTAACAACTTGTTAAATCGATCCACATTGGCGTCATCCAATGGTGAGTCGATTTCATCAAACAAACAGAAAGGGCTGGGCTTAATCAGGTGAATGGAAAATAACAAAGACAAAGCGGTCAATGCCTTCTCCCCGCCGGAGAGGAGACGCAAGGTGGAAATCCTTTTTCCCGGCGGTTGGGCGATTATCTCCACGCCAGCCCCCAGGGGATCGTTTTCATCGGTCAACTTCAATTCCGCCCGCCCGCCGTTAAACATAGCCGGAAAGACAACCTGCATCTTCTTGTTAATCTCATCCAACATGGCCAGGAAACGTTCCTTGGTCGTCTTGTTGATCTTCTTGATGGCGGCGGCCAGGTCTTCCATGGAGGTCATCAGATCTTCCCGCTGGGCAGTGACGAAATCGAGCCTTTCCTGGACTGCTTCATATTCGGTAATGGCCATCAAGTTAACCTGGCCGATGCCCTCCAGTTGGGTGATCAGGTCTTCAATTCGGGCTTTAATTTCAACTTCGCTCAAGCTCGCCCAGGCATCGGTTTGGTCAGGTGGAGTCTGGTTAACGGAGGAACCATATTTCTCATTGACCAATTGATCAAGATGGTCCAGCTTCAACTTTAGCTCAGATACCTGAAGATGATAGGATTGGAGCTGTTCCTCTTTTTTCCGATGTTCTCCCTCCATGTCTTTGAACACTTGTTCCTCTTTGGCTAATTCTTCCCTCAAGGACCCAAATGCCTCTCGCAGGGAGGCCGTCTCTTCGGTCAGCTCTTCCACTTCCCCATACAAAAGGTTCAGGCTGGTATCCACCTCTTGCTTCCGGGCAGCCAACCTGTTCATCTCCTCCTGGCCGTCCTGGGCCTGGGATAGAGCCCTATCCAACCTCCGGGCCAGTTCTTTCTTATCCGAACGGGTTCTATCCAGGTCCCGAACCAAACCTTTAAGTTCGGCCTGCATGGCGCTTTGGCGTAGTCTTCGCTGCATTAGTTGTTCTTTGACTCGGTCAAACTCGGCCCGGTGTTCGTGCAAGTCGCCGGACAACTGGTAGAGTTCCTCATTGATCAACTGGTGTTCCTCATGACTCTGGGCCAGCTTTCCTTCCAGGCCTTCGATCTTTGTCTCCAGCTCAGCTATTTCCTCGCTGAATCTAACGCCTTCCAATTCTATAACCTCAAGACGTTCCCGGGCGAATCTAATTTCTTTTTCCTTAATCAGAACTTGTTTCTCGGCCTCGGCCTTTTTCTGTTCCAATTCTCGCCGGGTTAATTCCCTTTCTCGCAGCAGTTGATCCCCGTCCTGGACAAGTTTCTCCAACTCTTCAGCCTGATTGGCGACTTGTTTTTTGTCTCGGTCCAAATCAATCAGGCGGACAGTCAGGTCCTGCATCTCCCGTTTCTTAGCCAGCAATTTGTCTGAGGGCAGTTCGCCCCGGCCACCGCTGAGAATACCCGCGGCCGAAATAATGTCGCCCTCCAGGGTCACAATCGTTTGAGTTTGACCATGCTGACGCCAGGCCACCAGCCCCTGAGTCAGATTCTCCACCACCTTGACGCCGTGGAATAGATGTCCGACCAGGTTGTGAAATCCATTCTTGAGAGATACCTGTTGGGCCAGGGGCAGACCAACTTCCGGGTGCGACGGGACCTGGTCAATAGCCGCCGGATCGGGTTTCCGCATGTCGGCCAGCGGAATAAAGACGCTGCGACCGGAAGCCTGCCGCTTGAGATATTCAATAGCCGACACTCCGGCGTTCTGATCGGTCACGATGACGGATTGCAGCGTCTCACCCAAAACAGCCGACACCGCCTTTTCGTATTGAGGCGCTACCTCGATATTCTCCGCCACCAGTCCCAGAATATTCTCCGCCTCCAGCCGGCCATCCGCCCGAGCCTGCATGACCGCTTTGACTCCCGTTTGATACCATTCAAATTTGTTGCTCAGGTCGTTCAGGACTTGAAGCTTTGAGGAGACCTGGGAGAACTCCACGTCCAGGGCATTCCGCCTGGCCTGGGCCTGATTTCTGTCCTGCCGTAGGGCTACCAAACGGGATCGGTCTTCTTCCATCTGCCGGTCCAAGACAGATATCTCTTCTGCCGACTGCATCAGGCCTTCCCTGGCCCCGGCCAGTTCCTCTTCCGTCTGACAAATTCTTTCAGCCAGTTCCCGTCGATCCGTGTCCCCCGTTTTTTGCCGCCACTGCAACTCATTGACTCTCTTCCCGGCATTGGTCAACTCATTTTTTAATGAGGATTGCCGGGTCATCAAATCGATCAGGTCGGACTTGCGGACCTGAACCATCTCATCCAATTCGTTTATCTGACTTCGAGAAGTCTCTAAGGCGGCGTCTTCCCGAGCCAGGTCTTCCTCCAGATCCCGGATATCCAATTGAAACCGATCTATCTTTTGCTGCGACAAGACGATCAATTCATCGGCCTGGTCCATCTTGACGGTCAGACCGGCGACTTCCTCCTGCGCCTGGACCAACTGTTTGGCCAGACGTTCCGACTCACGAACGGCAAACTTGACTTCGTTTTCGGATTCCCTAATTCTTCCCTTCTTGGCCCCCAGGTCATCCGTCTTGTCTTTCAGTTCTTCGGCCCGTTCCGCAGCCAGCAGACGTTGTTGCTCTAACCTGGCTCCGGCGGCCGTAATCTTCGATCTCAATTCTAAATCAGCGTCGCGGATAATCGCCAGTTCCGCCTCAGCCTGTCCCAATTGCTCGGCTAGATTCATGCGTCTTTTGCCGGCCAGGGCCATCTCCAGTCCGGTTCTATCCTTACGCAGACCACGGTAGCGTTCCGCTTTTTGGGCCTGTTTTTTTAGCGAAGCCGCCTGCTTCCGGACCTCAGATAAAACGTCCTCGACCCGGACCAGATTCTGTCGGGCCTGGTCCAATTTCAGTTCGGCTTCATGTTTTCGCACCTTGTACTTAGTGATCCCGGCAGCCCCTTCCACAATGGCCCGGCGGTCCGCCGGCCGAGATTCAATAATCGCGCCGATCTGTCCTTGTTCGATGACCGAATAGGCCTTGGCCCCGACTCCTGTATCCATAAACAAAGAAATGATATCCTTAAGGCGGGTGATGGCCTTGTTGATTCGGTATTCGCTTTCACCAGACCGGAAAAGCCGCCTGGTTATTTCGACTTCGGAGTAAGCCGCGTATTCCGGGGGACAACTCTGGCCATCATTCTCCAAAACAAGGGTTACCTCGGCCAGGCCTGGTGATTTCCGGTCACTTACGCCACAGGAGATGACATCTTCCATGCTCCTTCCCCTGAGCTGCTTGGGGGATTGCTCACCCATCACCCAGCGCAGGGCATCCAAGATATTGCTTTTGCCGCATCCGTTGGGACCGACAATGGCATTGATTCCTTCACCGAGAGTGATCACGGTCTTTTCGGAAAACGACTTAAACCCACTTAATTCCAGTCTTTTTACCTTCATATAGTCACTTTGTTCAATGTGCCCAAAAACCTGCCTCGTCTCCCCGCACGTCACCGCACGTGGCCCAGTCACCACGGAAGAGTCTGCAAATACGTCATCAGTTGTTTGAGAGTAACAGAAAATGCAGAGTGCTGTAAACTGAAAAATACCATACTGTGTGGTAGGACTGGATAAACCACAACATCTAGTCTTTGCGTATTTCCATCGAACGAGAGCGTAAATAGAGGCCCCGAATCCTCCCGGCGACAGAGATAACCCGATTGGCCTGAGCCGCAGACGCGGAGCAAGAAAAGGCTTGACATCGTGGTCGGATTATTTTTATGATAGCCGATCAAACTTACTAACAGCACAATTTACTTTGCTAAATAACGGGGCATAACCGGCCGTCGGTATATTAGAAAACTTTCTTATAATATCGGCAGTTGATCCCAGATCACCACATCTCTCGCCCTAATTGAAATGCTTCCTTTATTCAATGATATAGAGGCAAAGTCCCTTGCGCTGCCGGGACGGACCTTCTAATATCCAAATACCGACCGTCGCATCTCATTCGAGTCTTTTCTTTATTCCCAAAGGCACAGGAATATGAATTATATCATTTTCTTTTTCATTTTCATTTTTTCGCTGTCAACATTTAACCCCGGAGCCATCCAGGCCCAGCCGAAGAGTTCTTCGGCGGCTAAGACCAAGCCAACCAAGACCAAGCCGGCCAAGGCCAAAGAAGCAAAGACCAGGCCGACCCAAACCAAACAGGCAAAGGCCAAGGCCCAAAAGACAGAGACCAAACCGGCCAAAGCTAAACTGGCCGCGACAAAACCAGCTAAGACCAAAGAAATCAAGACGAAACCGGCCAAGACAAAAGAGGCCAAGACCAAGCCGACAGGAACAAAACCGACCGTAACCAAGCCAGCCGCGACTAAGCCGACCGAGGCTAAACCGACCGAAGCTAAACCGACCGAAGCTAAACCGGCCAAAACAAAAGAAACAAAAAACAAGCAGGCAGGAACAAAACCGGCCGAAGCCAAGTCGACCGAGACAAAACCGGCCAAGACCAAGCCGACAGAAATAAAACCGGCCGAAGCCAAGCCGGCCGCAACAAAACCGACAGAGACAAAACCGTTAGAGGCCAAGTCGACAGAAACAAAACCGGCCAAGACTAAAGAGGCCAAAACCAAGCCGACAGGAACAAAACCGGCTGCGACAAAACCGACCGAGGCCAAATCGACCGAGACAAAACCGGCCAAGACTAAAGAAGCCAAGACCAGGCCGGCAGCGACAAGACCGGCCGAGGCTAAGTCCCAAAAGGTGACAAAAACATTCAAGAATAAACAGGTCATCTGCCAAAAGATAACCGTTGCATCCGGCGAAACCACCTGGTCCATAACCAGGCGCATGGGCTTTAACAAGGGTCCGGGCAGCGGCAGTTATATGGCCATGTTTCAAGGAGTGAATCCCGGAATACGATTAGATCGGGTGAAGCCGGGAGAAGTCATCTATGTCCCCCTACCCGACACAGCTAAGCCAGTCACGGCCGCGGCCCCTTCTGCCCCAAAAGAAGCAGTAAAGGCGGTACCTCAAAAAGCCACGGGCAGCGTCGTCGCATCTGTTCCAAAAACCGTCACCACGCCGGAGACCGCGGCTCCAGCCAAGACAAAGGCACCAGCGGCCGTTAGCCAGGAACCGGCTGCTTCTCGGGGTAAATCCCCGACTGACGCTGATTCCGACGAAGAACAGTCTATTCCTAAGCCCCAGAAGGTAGCCGGTCCGACTCCAACTAAACTGGACAAGAAGACCCAGGTTGTTCGAGAACCCGCGCCGGTCGTAGATTCTGTTCCCAAAACCGTGGCTTCGGCCAAAAAGACCGGCCCCGGAGAAGCCCCGAAGCGGGCCACGGCAGTCTCTCCCAGCCCGGAAAAGGCTTCCGTCTCCCCACTTAAACCCACTGCTGCGCCTTCCAAGGAGACTCGCCCGGAGGCCGGGCCTGATCAAAAGAAGCCACCAGTCCCGACGCCGGCTCAGGCCGTGGCCGCCGTACCTAAAACCGTCACCAAGGCCAAACCGGCAGACACAAAATCCGCCTCCGGACCGGCCGCCGAACCCAGGCCCTCCAAGGAAACGGCAACCGGCCCAGCCGAACCGGCCTCTCAAGCAACCTCGTCTATCGTCGCGTCGGTGCCTAAACCAGCCGGAAGCTTGCAAAGAGCCCCAGCTCCACCCGCCTCGGAAACGACTTCCGAGTCCTATCCAGGCCGAGCCCCAAATTTTGTTCCGGATAGCCGGAGTGCCCAGCCCCAATCCATCATGACTGACTGGGCCGCCCGTTTTCAGCTCGGCCAGCGAGCCCATATTGTCAGAGAAGGCGACACCCTGGTCGGACTCATGAAGGCGGACGCCAGTCTCCCGGCCGGGATGAGATATCAAGACTACCTCAAAGACTTCCATAAGCTGAATCCAGTCCGGGAGGGCACTACTAACTTCATGTCTGGAGAAATGATCTTTCTGCCCGAATATATCAAGAAAGATGACGTCCCAGCCACAGAGAAAGACCTTAGCCCGGTGCAGTCCCAAAAGACGGAAAAAACGATTTCTCCCGCGGCCCCTCCGGCCGAAGACTCAGGAGTGATCACCGCGGCTGTTTCTCCGCCGTCTGAGCCTACTCCTGCGACCGAGCCGACCGCGCCGCCCAGGACCGAACCCGGGACCGAAGCACGCACCCCCGTTGCATCTGTTTCAACGCCTTCCTTCGGGCCGGCTCCGGTGACCCAGCCGACCACACCGTCCAAGACCGAGGCCCGGTCCGAAGCGGGAACCATGACCACGGCAGTTTCAGCACCTGCCTCTAAGCCTACCGCTGTAGTCCAACCGACCGCGCCGCCCAAGACCGAAGCGGGAACCATGACCGCGGCTCTATCAGCCCCCTCCGGGCCGGCCCCTGTAGTCCAACCGGGCTCGCCCCCCCGGACCGCAGAAAGAAAAGGGCTGGCCGAATTAACCCATAACCTGGCCATGATATTCCGCAGCCTGGGGGATAACATGATCATTTCCGGAGAGCGCCGGCTGCTCCAAAAAGACGGTAAACGGCTGGTGATAGATGCCTCCACCTCTCCGATTATAGAATTAGCTTCGGGCCGCAAGGTGATTCTGGATTTCATGAATCAACTAAGTCCGGAAGAATTGACCGAAATCAATGCGCAGTCTGGTTCCTACCGGCTGATCAAGTTCGGCTCCAACCCTGACCTCCAGGCTTGCCTAAACCAAACATTTGAAGAAGCGGGATACGTTGAACTCAACAAGGGAGGCCGCCCCTTCACCCTGGACCGGGAAATCAGGATGACCCTAAATGGAGACGCAGTGGTCTCTAAGGTGCCCGACCCAACTCCGACAGATCCCATTTTCGTGATTAATTTCATTTCGGATAAATCAAAGCGAACCGCTCCCTACGTCGTCCTTTATCTTAAGGGACATAATATCAAGGTGCTGGATTTCTTACCAAACGGTCTTATCCTTCCGCCCGAACCGATCAAGGATCTGGGTTACAAATGTCCTTTGATTAAGACCGAAACACCCATTGGTACCCTTAGTGATTTTCTAGACTTCATCCGGGTCCCCTACCGGCGGGGCAACCCCGTGGTTTCTGTAGATGGCCAAACGGCTCCGGATAAGGCCCAACCAACGTCCAAGACACTTTCCCTTAAACATAGCGGACAAGATTATCTGATCTATTTGGACAACGTCACTCCCAGCGAAAAAGAATTGTTAGACGAGAAGCACATCAATGTGATCAGCATCTTGCCCGAAGATCAGACGGAAGCCGCCTTATCTAAGCTGCTGAACGGATTATCCATTCAATACACGGAAACCACATCTAAACTCTGGGGATCCACCCGCCCGGCCAACAAAAACATCCAATTCTTCCTCCCCGGTACGGGCTTCGAAAAAGACAAAACCAGGTACATGATCACCCAGGTGGCCATACCCACTGCCCTGGCCATCTTCTGGAAAGACAACGGCATCATGGTCGCCCAATTGATTTCGGGGCAGCGCAAATTTTAGGCAGCATCCCCTGGTTCCGGCATCCTAACTACTGGAGGCAGCCGGTCTTTCTTGGACATGAAATTTTATCTAAACTTTGGAGTAGATTATGTGGGAGAGCGAATTCGACAAATACTGCCGCCAGACAATAGAAACCTTCGGGGCGGAGGTGAAGCAGATTTTGCCGGATGATGTGGTCACCTCCGACTGGGTCCGGTGGAAGTGTCAATATGGGTGTCCCGGTTATGGCCGCGGGTATTCTTGCCCGCCGCATTCACCCAGCCCCGACCAAACCAGGGCCGTCTTAAATGAATATAGTCGCGCCCTGTTATTTCATCTCGAGTTGCGGGAGGAAGATGGAAAAAATCGAAGGGAAAAATCCATTTCTTTTCTCGAACATCTGGTGACCTTAGAAGGGGAGATGTTTAAGGATGGTTATTATAAGGCCTTTATCTTCCTGGCCGGCCCCTGCCATTTATGTGAAGAATGCGCCAGCCTGACCGGGGCGCCATGCAAATTTGCCATGAAGGCCAGGCCGTCCATGGAAGCTTGCGGCATCGACGTCTATCAAACGGCCCGGACCAATGGCTTCCCCATAGAACCTCTTAAACAAAAAGGCGATCCTCGAAATCAATACTGCCTGATGCTGGTGGACTAAGGGATGACGGAATTGGGTTTTAATCTGGCTCTGGCATGGGACCTCATTCTATTCGGCGGTCTGGCCATCCCATGAAATGCCGCAGCACTTAGACGTCAGCCAATTGGGGACCTGATGTGCAGCTTAGTATTCCATCGCGAAGTCGGTACCTCTCTGAGTAACCGACTGAGTCAAGATATGGGTATTGTTCCATCACCTTTAGGCACCAGGCGAACATCGTCCTTAGATAAGCACAGGTGTCAGATCGAGACAACACGTGTTCAAGGTCAAGGCTACTCAGGATCTTCCCGCCGTCCTCGATTTCCTCGTAGCTGGGATGAATTGACTTTAGCTTGCCTTTCGGATTGCGAATATCTTCCACATCCCCATCAAAATCTTCTAACGATGGATTCAATCCTAACGTGCTGTTCAGGCACGCGGCATCGGCAAAAAAGTACGCCTCCAGCATGTTCACCAGAAAATGTACCGCCGCCCTGAACCTCTGCTCCTCTTTCAAGACAACATCCAGGGCGGCTCTGTAACGTTTGTAAACGTGATCCACACTTTCTCTACGATCACCTTCCAAGTCATCAATTAAAATGACAAAGTGACATCGGTCATTCCCGAGGAACCTCCTGGCCGGGAGTCCTATTTCCATTTCGTCCTTGTCTGGTATCAGCTTGCCGTTCCCGGCCATTCTAAGTTTTCTTTTTTCTGAAGAGATAGAGCTTCTCTGGTCGACGCGCCTGAGAACCTCAAAACTGCAAACTCGAGAATCCATGAGCGACTTGAACAGCTTCGGCAGGTGCTTCTCCTCCGCTTCACCGGTCACGATCAAACCAACCTTGATGTAATAGCAGGCTGTTTCTTCCGTGGCGGTAACGTTCGGCACATTCACACCCTGACCATTCATAGTCCCCCCTTGGCCGCCAAGCTTTTGCTCTGGGCCGCGATGGCTTCAGCCATATAAAGAGAACCTACTGCATATTGCTCAAGCAAGTCTTTGATGTCCTCCATATCACTCACCCGCGTCACCACTGTTTGCCCTTGCTCTCCTAATTCCACGGCAAGAATGTTTTCCGGCTCGAACTGACTGATCAGGACAGGTGAATGAGTGGCGATCAAGACCTGCTTGTTCCATTCCTTGGTGGCCAGTTCTACCGCTTCTGCAAAAACCGCCAGGGCATAGGGGTGAAGGGATATTTCTGGTTCGTCGAAAAGTATCAGCGAATCACGCTCCTTTCCTTCAGAGAAAAGGGCTGTCAACAGGGCGATCATTTGAATATGGCCATCTGACACCCCGGAGGCGGCAATGGGTTGGCGGCGGCCTTCTTCAACGAAGCTGCAGTAGACGGAGCTTGGGCTGGTTGGCTCAATCAGGACACCGCGGAAATTGGGAAAAGCCTTCTTCATAAAGCCCATAATGGTCTCAAACCGGTTATCTACAATTCGCCTTCCCAATAAATTCTGTAATACCGACCATAGGTTTTGGCATTTGTCAAATAAGAAGGTGTGATGACTGATATCCGAACCGCGCCTCTTCAAAATGTTCAGATTGACTGCACGTGAATGATAAAAACGTGTCTGGTGAAGCAAATTATCTAATTCAACAGGGCCCTTGAAGCTATTGTCAAAGTCTAAATATCTGGAGAGAGATAATTTTTCCGGCTCTCTCAGGGAAAACTTTAAAGACTCTTGCTTTTTATCGTGATAAAGGAAAGCCGTATCACTGCCGACATTCCGGTCTATCAGTGGCGTATTTTGTCCGTCAAAGAGTAATGTCTCTCCCGCGTATGGTTTAATTCTTCCAGAAGAATAATCAAACGAAACCTCATATTTTGTTGTTCGTGTCTCAATTTTTACAGAGGTGTTATCGCCTTCGTCGGCCCTGTCCCAAAGCATGCCAATGCCATGATCGCGAGAAGAGGAAGCCAGGTCAACCCCGTGAACGGTGCAATCACGCACAAACCAAATTGCGTCCAACAGGTTTGATTTCCCAGAGCCATTTGGTCCAAACAAGAGATTCAGGGGACCCAATTTTAACCGGACGTCAGCCAATGACCTGAAGTTCTTGATTTCTAGCCCGATCAATCTACTATCCATGATTCCTCCCACTCTTCCCGGTAAAATAATCCGCGAATCCTTTCAATCCGAAGAGTTTACGCTTCAAGTCCTCGAAGCTTCTGATGGCCGCGAGCATCTTGATCATCTGAGTCGGTCGGAGGTAGAACCGCTTCAGCCCCAGGTCGATGAGCTGATCAATCTCTGGTTTGGACAACTGGGGATAGCTGAGCAGGGTGACCTGTTCGCAATCGGGGCCGACCCATTCGGTCCAGTCCTGGGGAATCAAATAGCCCTGCTGTTTGGCCCAATCGTACATCTCCGTGCCGGGGTAGGTGCAAATGCCGGAAAACTGCACGGTGTCCATTGGCAAGGACCGGGCGAATTCGATGGTCTTCAGGGCCGACTCCCGAGTTTCGCCTGGAGCGCCAATCATGAAACAACCATGAATGATTAAGCCTGCCCGCTTAGCCGCCTGGGCAAACCGCCGCGCCTGCTCTAAGGTGGTCCCTTTCTTGACCGCGTCTAAGGCCTCCTGAGTCCCGAATTCAAACCCAACCATCAGCATCCGGCACCCGGCCCGCTTCATCAGCGGCATGAGCTTCACGTCCATGTCCACCCGGGCATTACAGCTCCAGGTGATCTTCAGACCCCGCCTCAGAATTTCCTGACATACTCCGGTGACGTGGCTCCCGATGGCGGTGAACGTGTCCGTCTCGAACATGATCTCCTTGAGATTGGGGAATTGTTGCAGATCCGAGACCATTTCATCCACCACCAGGTCAGGGCGACGCATCCGCAACTTTCGGCCTTCCATGAGCTTCACGTCCCGGCAAAAGGTGCACCGACCATGACATCCCCGCCCGGAAATCAGGGTCAAAAATGGAAACCGTTTCCCCGCGTCCTGATACCACTCCGGCCGAATGTGATGCCAGGCCGGAAAGGGCAACCAGTTGACGTCCAAAGGCGGCCGGTCGGGACTATGAACCACCCGGCGGTCGGCATCCAGGTAAGTCAGGCCGGGGATTTGGCGAAGCCGATCCAGCACCTCATCCCGGGTCGTGGTCTCCGTCCCGGCCAGGGCTTCGGCCATCTCCAGCAGAGTTTCGTCATATTCCCCACGGGCGATAAAGTCCACTCCGGGATGTCCCATCAAGATAGTCTCTCCGGGCAAGGCCGTTACATGGGGTCCGATCAAGACCGTTATCCCGCCGGAATCTTCTTTGGCCTGGGCGGCATAGGTCAAGTCATTATAGATCGATGGAGTCGTGGTGTGGAGCACGGTGAGCTGGGGGCGAGTGTCCTTAAGCCGGGCGGCCACCTGGGCCTGAGTCAGGTTAAGGGCCGCCCCATCCACAAAGGTGACCTCAAATCCAGCCCTCTCTAGAACTGCGGCCGCAATCAGCATCCCATCGGGGTGCCGCTGCACCCGGCCCCGAGACTTGGCCGCCCACCTGGCCGAGCGACAGAACCCGGCCACATAGGGTGGATTTAGCATAAATATCTTGATCACGACGTCACCTTTGCTTCCATTGGGTGAAGGTGACGTCGTGATCAAGATATTTATGCTAAATCCACCCTATGTGGACTAAGGGATGACGGAATTGGGTTTTAATCTGGCTCTGGCATGGGACCTCATTCTATTCGGCGGTCTGGCCATCCCATGAAATGCCGCAGCACTTAGACGTCAGCCAATTG
>JADFXK010000070.1 GCA_015233625.1 Deltaproteobacteria bacterium
GGAACAAAACAAACATGAGATTGCTGAACTGGCCAGGTACGCCAAAGACCTGGGCGCGGGTTCGGTGAAATACAACTTTGTCACCCCGACCGCCAGAGGTGAAGCCATGGCCAAGGAAGGCGGGACCGTCTCGGTGCCGGAGCAGATTAAGCTCTCCCTATGGATTCAGCAGGAGTTGAAGAAGGAAATTGGCATCCCGCTGCTGACCAACTTGCCGTTTGCTTTCCGGACCCTGTCGTCCATGTTCGGGCCCCAAGGAAACTGCTCCCGGTGCGGTATCTTCAGCATTCTCGGGGTGCTCTACGACGGGACCTACGCCCTGTGCGGCATCGGGACCAGCGTTTCCGATCTCTGTTTCGGCCGGGCTCAAGACGGCCATATCCGGGACATTTGGGAAAACGCCCCCGCCCTCAATGAAATCCGAAACCACCTGCCCAAAGAATTAAAAGGCATCTGCTCCCGGTGCCTGGTCCGGAATATCTGCCTCGGCCATTGCGTGGCCAACAACTATTATGTGGAAAAAGACCTGATGGCCGGTCACAAATTCTGTCAAGACGCCGTAGACGCCGGGGTGTTTCCGGCCACCCGGCTGGCGGAGGGGCAGGTCAATTAATGGGTTGCGCGTTGCGTGTTGCGGGTTGAAAACAGACATCCTGGGACGATGCTCTGTAAGAATGGCGATACCAAACAAGCCCCAAGGGGCCTATCAGGTTAGCCAGGCGCAGGCCCAGGGGTGGGAAACAGTGGTTATTAGGCTGCAAATATATGCAATTAAGACAATCAGGCTGATCGCCATCTCAAATGGAGTTTATCAATAAATGTATTCCGTTAGCTTTTCCAGGCAGCATGTTTGGAACCTCACGGCATCTCCCGAGGTCTACTGGTGGCTCGATCACTTTGCCTCGGTCATGTCTCTCCCGTTCGGTGCCGATTCGGCCGGAGCCAGGATCGTCATCTCGAGTTCGGCCGACGACATGCCGGTGAAGAAGAACGGTCGGCCGGGGTTTGGTGGGGCTTACGGCCGGTTCGTCTGGCATCCGGATACCCGGGATATTTTTGTCGATATCCCGTCCGAGACCAGGCTGGAGCCGGGTGCCCGGTCGTCGAGCTTCAAATCGTTGCTGCTGGCCATGGCGGCTCTGATGTCCTCCGCCGGTGGGTTTCTCCTCCATGCGGCCACACTGGTCAAGGATGGAGAAGCGGTCCTGGTGGCGGCCTCCAGTGGGGGCGGCAAATCCACTACTGCCCGGCGGGTCCCGCCACCCTGGGCAGCCCCCGGTGACGAGTGCTGTTTCCTGGCCCCGGATGGACACGACGGGTATCGGGTTCAGGTTCTGCCCACCTGGAGCCGAGTCGCCGCAGATCAGGCCGCCGAGGCGAGTTGGGAGACCCAGCGATCGTATCCGGTCCGGGCCGTCTGTGTCCTGAAACAGGATACCCAGGATAGCCTGAGCCCCCTGGGAATCACCGAAGGGACGGTCTGCCTGTCCGACGCGGCCCGTCAAGCGGTCTGGTTTCCGGTGACCATGATGGACGATGCACTAAAAGCCTGGTTCCTTCACCGTTCGTTTGAAGCCGCCTGTGCCGCCGCGGCGAAAATTCCGGTATTCCTACTCCGGTCGAGCCTAACCGGCCGCTTTTGGGAGGAATTGGAAACGGCGTTATGGTAGGAGCGTAAATCCGGTCTGATGGTGACACCTGGCCGCGGCGCCACACTCTCTACCCTCGCCAAGCAGACGATGTGTTTCTCTCGGCATGATCACCTCCACCGGTGGCAATTTTTGAGACCGGTGTATCTTCTTTGATTGACCAACGTTATACATATGGCGTATACTGAATGAGTTTTACCTCGTGGAGGTGCATATGCATCGTAAATTGACCATTAGTCTTTCGGACGCTTTATTGACGGGATATCGGGAAATGGCCGCTGATGAAGAAGCTGAGCGGAAGGCATTGGAATGGAGCGAGGCCCTTATCGGAGATATCGCTGATGAAACGTGGTGTAATCCGGTGGGTAGTGTTTGATCCCGCATAGAGTGGAGTGCATCCAGGGTCAACGTCTTCGCACCTTATGAAATATGTGGTTATTAGATGAACACGATGCCGGAAAACAGCATCTGTTATACCGGAGTCAGCATGTATCCGGTGTTTCAAGAAGGTGACCGTTTGATCTTCCGGAGGCAGAAAACCTACCGCCGCGGAGATATTATTGCTTATTTAGAGCCTGGAGGCGACCGGTATATCATCCACCGCATCATTGCCGTCTCCACCAGCCCGCAACCGTTGAGCGGCAACCCGCAGCCGGGCACCGACCAGGTGATGCGGACCGCCGGCGACAACAACCCCGAGCCCGATTCCTACCTGGTTGACCGGAGCCGGATACTCGGCCGAATCATAAAACGCCACCGGGCCTGGATGCTGACCGTGGTCTGGGGCGGACTGCCGGGTTACTTGCATCACCTTTACGGCATCCGGGGTCGGCCGATCATCCGGCGTTTATACGCAGCCATTGCTCCGCTCTGGTTCGACCTGACCTCAGGCCCAGTCCTATCCCGTCTTCTCTCACCGCTGCTAACCCTCACCCCGGTGATCGTCATTACCAGGGATTCCCGCATCCTAGTCCGGCTCTATGCCGGCCCGTGGCGAGCCGGTGAGTGGGACCGAACCGTCCGAGACTGGTACATCCGTCGTCGGTTTCGGCCGTTTATCGACAAGGGGCAACTCCCTGATATTGATACTGTCATCAAGGAAGGACTCCCACCCGACTTCTGCCGAACCGCCGCCCTCAAAGAGCAGTCATCGAACCAACCCCGGCCTTCATGAGCGCAACTGCAACCGGCCCTGCCGGAGTTCATAGACCCGGTCGGCCAGATGCAGCAGGCTTTCCCGGTGAGTGATGATGATGGTCGTCCGACCGGCGCAAATCTTGACGAATTCCTTAAGCAGTTCCGCCTCTGTAGCCAGATCGAGATGGGCCGTGGGCTCATCTAAGATCATGATCGGAGCATTTCGCAAAAAAGCCCTGGCAATGGCGATCCGCTGTTTCTGCCCGCCGGAGAGCTTCCCACCCCGTTCGCCCACCACTGTGTCATACCCTTCTGGAAAGGCCATGATCTCGCCATGAATCCCGGCGCTGCGGGCAGCGGCCATGACCTCGGCCTCATCGGCTTCGGGCCGGCTATACCGAATATTATTGAATATGGTATCGTGAAACAGCATCAAATCCTGGGATACCAGGCCGATCTGCTCCCTGATCCAGCCCGGATTCAAATCAGCCGAATCATAACCGTCCAGATAGATGTGGCCGGACTGGGGTCGGTAGAATTTGAGGAAGAGATTAATCAGGGTGGTCTTGCCGGAGCCGGTAGGACCGACTAAGGCGATCCGGTCCCCCGGCCGGATGTGCATCTCAACGTCGGTCAGCACGGCCGCGCCGTCCCCGTACCCAAAACCAACCTGCTCGCACCGGATATCCCCGGCCGCCACGGCCTTTGGGTAGAGCAATTGGCGAGTCGGGTCTTCATGTTCATACTCTGTGGTCAGGTCCAGCAATTCTTTAACCCGGCCGGCCGATATGGCGGTATGCTGCATAGAGATGGGCAGTTGGAGAAAACTGGTGATGGCCCCGGTGAGTTGGGGATACATGGTCAGGAATGCCGTATAATCTCCGATGGTCATCCGGCCGTCTAAAACCTGTAATCCGCCATAGAGCATCACCCCCAGTTTAACTCCATAACCGATGGCCTGCTGCACCCCGCCGGTGACCTGTCCAAAAATCATATTGGCGATATTCAGGGCGATGTTTTCCTTCGTCGCCTGGGCGAAACGGGCCAACTCCCGTTCTTCGGCGGCATGGGTTTTGATCAGGTCGATGGAGTTGATCAGGTCCTGTCCGTCGGCTGAGAGCTGCAGTCCGGATTCCCGCATCCTGATCTGGTATGATCGATGAAATTTGGTAATGAGATAGCTCAACACCACGGTCAACGGCACAGACAGCACGACAAATAGGGTCAATGATCGGGACAGGGTGATCAAGACGGAAGCGCTGACCATGAGCGACATGCCGGAGGATATGATAACATTCAAGAAGCCGCCCGAAACCGAACCCAGCCCTCCGGCGTCACTGTTGATCCGAGCCAGCAGGTAACCACTTCGGGTGGATTTGAAGTATGACAGCGGATAACGCATCACCCTGGAGAAAACCGCCATCTTCACCCGGTAGCCATACTCGGTATTGATTCGATAATTAAGAAGAGACAGCTCATTTCCGGCCAGGTACTTGACCGCCTGAATAATCACCAGGGCGGCCAACAACCAGGGCAGTGAAGTCAGCACCCGTCCCGCTACCGGGGCCAGGCTCCCGAGATGGTGGTCTTTGAGGGCGCTGATGATCGGCTGGATGCTTCCTTTCATAAAAATGTAGTCGACAATCCACTTACCCGACAGGGGGAAAGCCGCGGACAGGGTCGAAGTCAGAAAAGTCAACAGCAATGATGCCGCGATTACTCCCCGGAGCGGATACAGGTAGCGGGCAAAGTAGAGGATGTCTCGGTATCGAAACTCATCCGCCTTTTCCGGTTTGACGTAGCTCAGCGAATCCCGGATGAGCCGGAATCTGCCGCGAATAGGAATCCTACCTATCGGTCCATGGTCGTCAATCAAGAGTCGTCCTGATAAGGGTTGTGAGTTAGTTACAGTCGCCATGAGCGTAATAAACCCGCTCTAGGAGGATGACGGCCAGTCCGGCCAGGGCCACCACTGCGGCTAAGGCGGCATACGCCACCCCATAGGAGGCGGACTTGATCATGAAGGCGGTCGCGCCCAGGACGATG
Source organism: Deltaproteobacteria bacterium (assembly GCA_015233625.1). Lineage (GTDB taxonomy): Bacteria > Desulfobacterota > JADFXK01 > JADFXK01 > JADFXK01 > JADFXK01. The sequence continues at coordinate 4,833 of JADFXK010000070.1, forward strand.
CTCCCGGTATAGATTACGGCCAGGACGCCAATCCGGCCCAGACCCAGGAGCACGAGGCGGTGCGACAGGTGGTCTTTGCCCGGTGTGGTCAGGGGATTGACTCCCCGGCGCAGCCGGGACCAGATGACCAGGCCGGTGTCCAGCAAGGGCATCCCCATGACCAGGACCGGAATCATCCAGGTAATCTCTTTGTCATAACCCAGAAACCGCAGCTTAATGCCCATGGCCGCCAGAACAAACCCCAGCAGCAGGCTACCGCAATCACCCAGAAAGATATATCCCGGCCGCAGATTGTAAATCAAGAAACCCAGTGCTCCGCCCACCACCGTCGCCCCCAGCAGTCCGACCAAATACTGGCCGTTAAACAAGGCGATCATAAAATAAAAGAAAGCCGAGATGACCGCCGTGCCGCCGGCTACCCCGTCCATGTTGTCCATCAGATTCATGGCATTGGTCACTCCGACCACCCAGAGCAGGGTCAAACCGAAATTGGCCGCCTCCCATTGAAACAAGTTGATCCGGACCCCGGAATAGATCAGGATGAGGGCCGCTCCGGCCTGTCCCAATAATTTCGTCCGAGCCGACAGACTCCTGGAATCGTCCCAAAAACCCAGGACGGCCATTATTCCCGCCCCCGTCAGGATGCCCGCCCCTTCCTTCAAATAGAACGGCTCACTAAAAATAATCAGCGAAATGAGCGACGCGCCCAGGATGGCCACCCCACCCATCAGCGGTACCGGGGTTTGATGGATCTTCCGGGCCGCCGGGTGATCCAAATGCTTAATCTTGAACCCCAGGTAGCGGAGGAACGGGATAGATAGAAAACTCAAGGCCAGGGCTGTGACCATGACCGGGATCAAGAGAAGGAACAGGGACATCTATCTTTGGCCCTCCTGGATCTCCTTGATGATCGAGTCGAAAAAGGCCTTTTGCTCACCCTTAAAATGAGTCGCGGCGTTGACCGCCAAATCCACCGCCTCCGGTTTTTGTCCCAACTCTTTGTGGAGGAGGACCAGTTTACGCAGCACCCAAAAATCATTTCGGTTCAGGGCCAGGGCCTGCTGATACTCCCGTAATGCTTCCGGCTTGTGATTCAGTTGATATTGAATGTCGCCCATCAATAAATGGGAGTTCCATTCTCGGGGGCCCAGTTCCAGCGCCTTGGTCCCCCATTCGAGGGCTTCAGTCGGTTTGTCCCTGGCCAGCAACAGGGCCCCCACATACAGATTTCCCCGATATGATTTTGGATTCAGCGTGATGGCCTTTCGATACAACTCCAGGGCCTGCTCGGCCTGTCCGGCTGCCGCGCAAGAATATCCCCATTCCTCATAAATAAACGGTGCCTTGGCCACCTGCGATGCCTTCTGGAATTGATCGGCTGAGGCTAAATACCGCTCCCGGCTTTGTTTTTTATCCGGAGAGACTTGGGCCCAAAACTGGTAAATTCGGGCGGAGGAGAGATAGAGGTCGACATTGTAGGGAGAAAAATCGGTGACTGCTTCAACTTCCTTCAACGCCTGGCGGTAGAGTTCATCCTTTGTCTGTTGGTTGCTGGTTTCATTTGATTTTTTGACATACAAACGAGACAGGGCAATGGGGTAGTTGCCGGTAGCGTCATAATGAACCATGGCCTTTTGCATGTCGACCAGGGCTTTGTTTGTGTTTCCGGTCGATTCGGCATTTAAGGCCTGCTTATAATAGATATCGGCCTTGACTGGACAGAAGCTGATAACGCGGAAGATCATAAAAGCCACCAGGCCGATTACCGGGGCCCGCCACATATTCAATGCATCGATAAAGTGCCGCCACCCGACCAGGACCCCGGCCGCGACCAGGAGACTGACGGCCAACATCCCGCAGTAAAAGGCCCACATGGTGTCTTGATCCGGCTGCTCTGCCCGGACCAGGCCATAGATCAGCACCGGCGCTAGGGCTACGACCAAAAAGCGGCCGAGATGGGCCGGAGTCAACCGGATCCCTCGAGAAGTTCCTTCGGCAGCTATGGTCATAAATTGATACCACCCGCCCAGCAGGACGACCCCCGCGCCCCAGAGTACCATCACCAAGCTGAGAGGGCCCTGGATCCATAAGTAATCACCGAAACTCATGGACAAGGTGAACAGAACCATTCCGACCGGCAGCCCGGCCAATAAAGACATATTGGCATCCGATAAAGGCTGAGGAAGAGGCTCCGCGGCGGAACGGGCCGATCTCCCGGCCAGGGCCGAGACTAGGCCCAAGGACAGCCAAAACATCAGTTTGGTCGTAATCACGCTGATCCCGACCGCGGTCTCCACCAGGTGGCTGGTCACCATGGCCAGAGCCACCAGAACCCAGAATTTGGCTTCCAAATCTACCGGAGTAGAGCCGGGCGATTGCCTGGTCAAACTCAAGTAGATCAGATAACCGGATACTGCAGCCAGGAGACCCAACACTATCCCGACTCCGGCGAAAACCAGGTTACCCCAAATGATCAACGGGATAAATATGCCGGCCGCAATCCCCGCCCCGAACACGGTCCCAAACACCCGGGGGGTCCGGTCTTCCCTTTCCAGACCCAAAAATTTAAACACGAAATAGTAAAAATGTCCAATCAAGGCCAGGAAGGCGGCCAGTCCCAACAGTCCGGTTTCAAAAAAGATGTCGAACATGGCATTGTGCGACCGATCCGGCAGGGCCTGGGTGGCCTCCAACTGGATCAATTCCGGCTGATAATAGTTGAAGGAGACGTATTTCATACTCTCCGGGCCGAACCCGACCAGGATGCGGGCGGGATGATCAGCCATGGCGGCCAGCACCCCTCGCCAGATCAAAATCCGCACCCGATTCCAGTCATAATTGGGGTCGACCAGTTTGGTCAGACGGGATAGAAGAGGCGACTGGGCGAAATCCTCTTGAAATGACGGGACCACATTGATTACGGCCAGGCCGGTCATGATCAGGATAAACAGACCCAGCACCAGGCCGATAATCTTCTTTTTTTGCAGCACCCTGGCCAGGGCGATTCCGGCCATGAATATCCCGGCCAGGAGAGCCAGCAGCGGCCCGCGGCTCTTAGTAAAAATTAATCCGGCTACGGCCGTTCCCAGGATCGCCGCCGAGACCAGGCCATGGGCGGACAAGATATAGCGCCGGCTAGTCGTGGTCAACCAGGAGTAAACGATGTCCGCCACTAGCAGCGGGATGACCATCGCCAGGTAAGCGCCGAAAAAGATGGGATTGCCAAAGGTGCTGCCCACCCGCTGGGCGGCCCCCCCGGCCCAGTTGAAGGGGTCTAACTGGAGATGTTGGAGAATCCCATAGCCGGCCGTGGTCATCATGGCCAGGACTATTGTCCCGCGGACGAGGGGCAAAAAACGGCCGTTGGGTCGGACGACCAACCGGGCGCCCCAGAAAAAGACACTTACGGCTAGAATGGTCAGCGTGCCTTGAAAGCGGTCATAGGCGCCCCAAAATGACAGGTTATAACTGAACCACCCCAGGCTTCCGTGAGAGATGGTCAAGACGGTCGAAATGACCAGGCAGGCCAGGTAGGCCAGGACCGGCATGACCAGCGGATGTGGGCTCAACCGACGCCACCAAACCGGGGTAGGCGGTGTCATCCCGGCTCCTTTGGTCTTACCCGGGACCGGCTTTAGCCACCGGCCCAGAGCTATGGCCGCGACAATCATCAGGGCCAGGAATCGAAGTAAGGCCGTTTTGTCGGGTTCGAAGACGCGGCTGGAATAAACACCGATAAATACAGGAACTACGGCTAACGCTCCTAACATGCAAACCTGGATGAGCCGATAAGCCAAGGGGTCCATCGAAAAGCCTCCGGGGGGAGAATGATTATCCTAACCTGAGTTCAACGAGTCTCATTAATGGGGAAACAAAAATGTATCCGCAGATTTCACAGATGAACGCAGATGAAAGAAACCCACACGGATCGTTCAAATCAACCAGCCCTAAATGCACCCGGTATCATATAATAGTTGCTCTAGCCCATGCAAGGCTAGAATCTTTTTTATTCAATTGAAATTGACCGGCAACCGGCCGTCTAGGGTCTCCGGTCGAACAGATTCAATTGCGGCGCTTTTTGGACCTCATGCCAGCCCAGCATGGACGGGGAGTGCGGCTGATGTTGTCGATAGTTCTTGCGAGACAGATCGAAGCTGCGGGTGGCGTAGCAGTAGCGGCAACCGAACAAACAAGAGTCGTACATGCCGATATCCTGACTCGGGATACAGCCACACGCGGGGCGCTGATGGGGATCCTTTTTGTCGGCTAAATCTAGATCAAAGACCTTTTTGATGTAGGCGTCGTCAATACATTTGCCGGCCGGGATGCCGTATGGCCGGAGGGCGAGTTTTTCGGCGCAACTGGTCAGCTCCATCCCGTTTTTCTGGGCCAGGCGAGCCAATTGCTGAAAAAACCGGCCTATCCGATCTGGTTCCAGTTCATCAAAAGATCGGACGCATACTCCTTGTTTCGTCATATCCTGAATCCGTTTCTTGGCTTTATTATAAAGATCTACGGTGCTGATGACTGACCGGAAGGTATGAGTTCGTAGTTCTTGGGCCAGCCGGGCATAAGCCTGGATATGGAATTCAAGGTCGGTGAGGGTGGTGAGGATAATCGGATCATATCGCCAAATGACGCGGTCCGGTCCGATGATTTGGGAAAGCCTCTTTAAGGTGTCGACGGCGACGCGCGGCGGGGGAGATTTGGGATCGATGAGCCGTGGATTGTGGAGGATGGTATATAGGAAGTAGAAACGATAGCCTCTCCGGGTAAGGTCGGTTAAATATGGCAAGATGGGGCGGGGATGTCTGGTCCAGAAAACTATCACCTCCACATCCTGCGGGCGCAGAGAAACACGGGTGACCTGATGTGGATTAAACGGATTTGGGACGGTCAGGTATCCTTCTATGATCCGGTGGTGAAACCATTTGGCATAGAAAGCGGGAATATCCGTTCGGCGGCTGGCGCTGATGATCATAAGTCAAGACTCCGACATAAATTAATAAGGGCAACCAGCAACAAGACAACGAGCAACCACCTCAATCATCCACCTATTATAATTAAATATTTATACAAGATCCTAAATAATAAGAAGAATATCCGGATAGTTTGAGGATGGTCTCTTGCATTGTCTCTCGCCATCGCATATAAAGGAATGAGTCAGCCATCGGCGGTCAGGTTGCCCGATCGACAAAGGCAATAATGACCGTTAGTTGGTGCCCTCTATGTGGCAGGCACTGGGACGAGGAGAGGGCGCTAAGGTGTTGTTTTGGGCTGACTGCTGATTTTTCACCGCTGACTGTAGAGGGCTGATTGCTTATTAACCAACTTATGAATATGCCGACAGGCTCGCCGCAAATTAAAAAAGTGATGCTGGTTGGACTGCCTAATACGGGCAAAAGCCAGGTGTACAACAATCTCACCGGGGATTATTCGGTAGTGGCCAATTCCCCCTTGACCACGTTGGAGACCAAAAGAGCTCGGTGCCGGCTGGCTGAACAAAGTTATGAGGTAATTGATAGCCCAGGGCTTCATAGCCTGTATAATCCTTCGGAAGAGGAACTGACGGTCCGAGATCTGATCCTGTCCGAGGAAATAGATATTCTTGTTCAATGCATGGATGCCTGCCGGCTCAAGCAATCGCTGACACTGACCGCCCATTTGCTGACTCTGGGCATTCCCATGGTTATCTCCTTAAACTCCATGGATGAGATTGCCAGAAAAGGCATCTCGATTGACCCTGTGGCCCTGTCGCGGCTACTGGGTGTTCAGGTGGTGGCTTCAGTGGCGGTCCAGGGACAGGGGACGGAAGAACTTAAGGAGGCCATCAGCCGGGTAGAGGCCGGAGGGCCGGAAATAATCCCTTGCGGCGAGAAGATCGAAGGCTGGCTGGCCGAGCTGGGATCAAAGCTGCCGGTTGAAGCTCCCTATAAGCGGGCCATCTCGCTTCTGGTGTTGTTGGATGACCCTCTTATTCTGGATTATGTGAACAAGATGTATGGACCGGCCGCCGTAAATGATTTGCAGCAACAAGTGAAACTGATCAAAGGCAACTTAAGATTCAATATCGGCCAGGTAATTAACCAACAGAGGAGCCGCTGGCTGGACCGGGTGGCGGAAGAGGTCACCCACAGAACCAAACCCCAGTCCCATGGATTTGCCCAGGAGTTCGCCCGACTAAGCCGTCATCCGGTGTTCGGCATTCCAATTCTATTGGTCTTCTTGTACAGCATGTTCTACGTTGTTGTCAATGTCGCCAATGTGATTTCGGAATGGATGAGCGACGTCTTGTGGATGCCTGTGGAAGCCAAAATCAGCGGCCTGATTCCGCTTGGCTTCTGGCACGATTTCTTGATTGGGGACTACGGCATCCTGTCCATGGGACTGGCCAATGCCCTGATGACCGTGCTACCGATATTGTCCGTATTCTTTTTAGTCTTTAATATAATTGAAGATATCGGCTACCTGCCGAATTTGTCCGTGTTGACCAAGCGGCTCTTGGGCAAACTAGGGTTGAGTGGCAGCGCCATTATTCCTTTGGTCCTGGGCTTCGGGTGCAAGACGGTGGCCACACTGTCAACCAAGACCCTAAAGTCAAAAAAAGAAAAATACATCGCCGTCTATCTGATCGCCTTCGCCATTCCTTGTGCGGCTCAAATGGGCCTAAACATGAGTATCTTGGGGAGGATTGGTTTAAGCGCCTTTGTTATTGTCTTCTCCGTGTTGTTCGTGGTAGAGATTTTAGTCGGCATGGCCTTGAATAAAATATTAACCAAACAGGGACAGGGTCTGGTCTTTATCCAGGAATTAACCGCCATCCGGTTACCCAACCTGAAGGGCGTGTTAAAGAAGACTTATTATCGGATCTATTGGTTTCTCAAGGAATCTCTTCCAGTTTTTCTGGGCGCGGCCCTGGCCTTGTTTGTCATTGATAAGCTCGGCGTCCTGACCGCCACCAAGCGGCTGTTGAATCCCTTGATCGAAGGGTTCCTGGGCCTGCCCAGTGCCATGACCGATGCCATTATCCTGTGCCTGGTCCGACACGAAGCCGCTGCCGGCGTGATGATCAACCTGGTCAAGAAAGGACAACTGGATTATATTCAGTGTATCGTGGCCGTCACCGTGACCACTATGGTGGTTCCCTGCTTTGCCAATATCATGGCTATGGCCAAAGAAGTGGGCGGAAAGCAGACCTTGGTGATGATTATTCTCATTGTTATGAGCAGTTTTGCCATAGGTGGAGCCTTACGTTGGACCCTGGTGGCCCTGTTGTAAGTTGAAGAGGTGGATATCGTGCGCAATCGGAAGCGAGAGAAGGAAGAACATTTAGAACGATTATGGGGCATGAAAGAGGGAGAGCAGGAAGCCGTCGAGTACCTGGAAGATTCCATGAAAGGCGACTTCGATGCCCAGTTGGTGGAAGAATTGGCCGAAGATGGGATGGTCGCGTTAAGTGAAGGAAACAGAAAGATTGTTCTAACTGAGTCGGGTGAGAAAGAAGCCCGCCGGATTATCCGGGCGCATCGGATCGCGGAGAGACTGCTCCACGATGTTTTGGGCGGAGAATTTGAAACCGGCGCCTGTGAATTTGAACATACCGTTACTTCGGAACTGGTGGACAGTATCTGTATCCTTTTGGGTCACCCCCGGACCTGTCCCCATGGCATGGCCATCCCGGAAGGTGAATGCTGCCGTCGCTCCGAACGAACAACCCGCAACATGGTTATCCCGTTAACTGAAGCTGAATTGAATCAATCAGCCCGCATTGCCTACATCAATTGCCGAGATGACATGTTGCTCCATCGACTTGACGACCTGCAGGTCAGGCCCGGAATCAAGGTTAAACTGCACCAGCGCTATCCATGTTTTGTGATCGAATGTGAAGGGGCCAGCATTGCCTTGGATGAGGACATCGTGGCCACCATTTGTGTCTGGTCCCAGGGGCCGCCGGTGGATCGTCCGAAGCTGGAACTCTCGCCGAAGGAAAAAAAGCCGAGGCCCTGGTGGTCTAAAGGGTTGATGGCCGGGCGGAAGCGCCACGGCAAGATTTAGACGTGAATCTGAGGGCTTGACTAAAGAGGAGCCCGGACAATGTGGCGAAGCATGGAAGTTTTCGCACTGGCCCAAATCGCCCAGCCAGACCGTCTCTTGGACCACACCGCCAGCGACGTAGTATTCGCCAAGGAGATGACCGGTCTCGTCATAAGTGAAAATGGTGGTGCCGGTTCTGGTCTTGGAAAAGCGCCGGCATGGCCCTTGAGAGCGTATGAGATGGAGATGTCTCGCTACTTGAAAATCCTTGGAGCAATTATGGCGGCGAGAAGGCCAAGAACTATGGGGGCCAGAAGATATATTACCATGGCTATGGCCTCCTTTTCAAACATTCCCCTGGAGGCTTTCTTCTTTGATGGGGTCTGAACGACCCTTTTCTTAGACATTCCCATGGAGCCTTACTCCTCTGTTGGGGGCAGGGGGCGGATAGAATGATCCGGTGGGGTGGCGGAATGGTTCCAAATGGTCATTGGTGACACGACTGTTGGGTCTTTGGTCTACGTCGAAATCGTAACCGTGACTTTCTACTCAAATGCACCCGCTGGACCAGGCCATTGGTGGCGTAGGAAGTCGTGACGCCCCCCGAGGTGACCTGGACCAGACGGCCGCGGGCGTCGTAGCCATAGGTGCAGGTGCCGTCTCCAGTGAGGTTCCCGGCCGCATCGTAGGTGTAGGTGGTCGTCGTTGGGCCGGTTCGGCCAAGGATCTGGTTACTTCCGCCGGAAACGGAATAGATTGTCACACCGGCAATGAGGCTGGGGCGAACCTCGTTGCTGTCGGTAGCGCCGGTGGTGTCCGCCTATTTCTCACGTAAGGCACGTTTTACTTGAACAGCCAGTTCTCGAAGACTGCCACGATACAACCAAATAAATCCACATAACCAGTATAACAGGAATGATGGTATGAAGTTCGCCTCTCTCATCGCGGCCAGGGTAGTCGGGTTCTTAAAATGCCAATAGAGCCAATAGCAGCCATCGACTGAGAACCAAGTAACAAAAAGCACAGCAGGTAAAAATGA
>JADFXK010000071.1 GCA_015233625.1 Deltaproteobacteria bacterium
TCCGGCCCCGGCTTCTCCGGCCCTGGCCGCCTCCACTGCGGCATTCAAGGCGAGCAGGTTGGTCTGGAAGGCTATTTCATCGATCGTCTTAATTATTTTTGATGTCTCTTCACTGGCCTGGGAAATTTTTCTCATTGATGCCGTGAGGTCTATGACGATGCCGTTGGCTTCCTCCACCACCTGGTTCGCTTTTCCCATAAGTAATACGGCCTGCCGGGCATTGTCGGCGTTCTGTTTGGTGATGGAAGACATTTCCTCCAACGCCGAGGAGGTTTCTTCTACAGATGCGGCTTGTTGCGAAGATCCGTCGGCTAACTGTTGACTATTGGAGGAGAGTTCTAAGGACGCGGACGCGACTCGGTCTGCACCTGCCGAAAGTACCTGGATGATGCGGTTGATAGGTCTGGTAATTCCCCGAGTTATGAAGAAAGATAGCAAAATTGCCACGATAACTGCGACGAAACCGGAGCCGACGGCGATGGCGGTGTAGTTTTTGGCTGCAGAAGTGGTTCCCTGGGCCCTCTGCCCGGCGGATTCAGTCGCCTGTCGAGAAATGGTATCGATCAGCGGTTTAATCTTGTTTGCCGCCCCCGCCATGGTCTTGGTCAGAGAGACGACTTCTTCGTCTTTGGTTACCACAGAGTCAAAGGTTGCTTGATATTCGTCCAGGGCTTTTTGAACGGTCAGGGCATAATCTTCTAAGAGACCAGAGTCTTTGATCGCCGCTTTGAGTCTCTCGATGGCTCCGTGGGTGGCCTGGACGTGTTTCTTATCTCTTGAGTTCAGGTAGTTTTTTCCGGCTACCCTGATATTAAGTAATAGTTCTGTAGCCCTGGGAAGATAAACCTGAGTCAGCGAGTTTTCTATTTTCTGAGAAATCATTTTGATACCGCGATAAGAGATGGTCTTGAGAGACTGGCTCTTGTCTCCTCCTTCGGCGGTGGTGAAATATTCGTCTAGGGCCTTTTCGTATTTATTTACTAGTGATTCTTGAAGGGCCAGGGCGTTCTTGTCCAGCTTGCTCCGGGTCAGCAAAGTTTTATAGCTGGCGACACTGCTTAACAAATACTTTTTGTCTTTATCGCTCTCCGTGGAAACAAAGTCTCTTTCGAATCGGCGCATCTGAAGCAGCGCAATATACAGGTCTTCAACTTGATATCCCTGTATTTGTAAGGCTAGATTACGCGCGATTTCAATGAACTTGGCTTGTAAGCCGGTATTGTCTTCAAATCCCTTGGCTTCTGTAGCTGCGACCACACCCCCGAACGCCTTGAGGAAGTCATTGGCGCAAACGGCGATCTCCTTGGCTTTTTGCCCGTAATCGTTATTGCCCGTTCGCCCGGCCAGTTTGTCGATTTCTTGGGTTTCTCCCAACAAGGCCTGAAGCTTCTTCTTGACCTCCGCAACATATTCATTATTCGGATGCAGCAAAAAGCTTTTTTCCTGCTGCAAGGCATCATTCATCAGTCCCTCGATGGCCTGGGCATGAGTGGCAAGCTTCACTTCGGTGGCCATCAAGTTTTGGAACCCACCCGTAGCAGACATGATGGCATATTGATATACCGCCATGACAATTAAAAGAAGCAATAACACCGATCCGGTAAGAAACAACATTTTAGTGCCGAGCTTCAATTTCATGGCTACCCTCCTAGGGAGACCGATGGAGATCGAACCGACAAACCTTGCCTCCGGTTCGATCTCCGGACGCGATTATGTGTGGGTTAGCTCTACCGTTATTTTTTGATATATTTACTGAATGCTTCCGGTTCGACCAATTCCGGGCTCATATAAATAATATCAAACTGGCCATCGGCCCGAATTTCACCAATATATACCTTTTTAAAGGTGTGATGGTTGGTGGCGTGCATCATCTTTTTGCCGCCCGGGGCATCGAATTTCATGCCCAGAATGGCTGGGACGACTTTGTCCACATCAAATGATTTGGCTTTCTCGCAGGCATTCTTCCAGACGTAGACGCCAAAATAGGCGGCTTCGATGGGGTCGTCGGTGACTCGTTTGTCTCCACCAGGCAAGTTATTCTTTTTGCAGTATGCCTTAAATTTGGCCACAAATTCCTTATTTTCTTTAGTATCTATGGCCTGAAAGTAATTCCAGGCGGCCAGATGTCCGACTAGATATTTAGTTTCCATGTTTCGTAGTTCATCTTCGGCCACGGAAAAGGCCATGATGGGGCATTTTTCAGCTTTCAGTTCCTGTTTCCAAAATTCTTGATAAAATGGGACGTTACTATCGCCATTGATAGTTGATAAAACGCAGGCGTCGCCTCCTTTGGCGAATTCTTTAATCTTGGTGACAACTGGGGCATAATCCTTGAAACCAAATGGATAATACTCTTCAACGATATTTTTTTCGGGAACTCCACTGGCCAGTAAATATGCTTTAAGAATGGCGTTGGCCGTCCGAGGGAAAACGTAATCGGTCCCGATGAGATAGAATTTCTTCTTTTCTCCGCCTTTATCAGACATCATAAATTTGGCTGCGGGAATCAGCTGCTGGTTCGGAGTCGCCCCGGTGTAAAAAATATTCGGGCTCATTTCCTGGCCTTCATATTGGACGGGGTAGAAGAGCAGTCCCTTATTCTTCTCAAACACTGGCAGCACCTTTTTCCGGCTGATGGACGTCCAACAACCAAACACGGCCGCCACCTTGTCCTTGACCAGCAGTTCCTCGGCCTTTGTAGCAAATAGATCCCAATTGGAGGCGGGGTCGACCACCACCGGATCAATCTTTTTACCCAGAACTCCGCCGGTCGCGTTGATTTCCTCCACCGCCATCAGAACCACATCCCGTAAGGACGTCTCAGAGATGGCCATGGTCCCGGTCAAAGAATGCAGCACCCCAATTTTAACTTTGTCTCCCCCCTCATCTGCAGTGTTTCCCGGTCCCGGCATCAGGGTCAGTCCCAGGACTAGCGCCAACGCCATAACTAAACCGGATCCAGCCATTCGATTCAATTTCATGTTCCCTCCTTCTGTTGGTAAGCATGTTGGTGGATGTTTTGGTTAATGGACAATTTAACATTCACGTTGTCTGGGGCAAATGGAATTGTGAGACGGAAGGGTTTCCCGTGGTGAGTCAAAAGGCGAGTCAATGAAGCTCTGACCTTCTATCCACTTTATTATATATCGGGTCATTTAAAATAGCAATGTATTACGTCATTTGGAATAGTAAAAGCAAATGATGTGGCTGGGAGAGCTGAAACCACGATTGTCATATTATAGTTAACACGGCAGTTCTGAAAATTAGTCAACTACATATTTTAATAAGTGGAATCATCCTGATAGGCGGGGGGCCAGATGGTGAACACTCTGTTTATAAAAGTGAACACAGGCCGGTAAGTGATTTATGTTTGCTGAGGTTCAATTCATGTCTGACCCACAAAAAAAGGCCGGAGAGAAATCTCCGACCTTATGAATACGAAGCTGGTCGGGACGACTGGATTTGAACCAGCGACCCCAGCATCCCGAATGCTGTGCTCTACCAGACTGAGCCACGTCCCGAAAACCGATTCCTTATACATGAAGAATTTGTTATTTTCAACAAAAATTGTACGCGAAGTCAATATAATTATTTTGGGCTGATGTTTTTGCGGCCGGCTGGCGGCGGCTGAATATGACTTTATTGTTATTAATCGTCTGATTGGCTTGAATCAGTTGTTCGCAAGGACAAGTCATCAAGGCTCAAACTAAGAGCCTTTCTATTTCGGCCTTTAATTCGTCGTCTTTGAAGGGCTTGTTTAGGAAACCGTTGACCCCCACCTTAATCGCGGCCCGCCGATCCTCTTCATCTTTTTGAGTGGTTATCATGATTACCGGGATATCTTGTAGGGATTCCTCGGTCTTAACCGCACGCGTTAAATCTATTCCGGTCATATCCGGCATATTCAAGTCGGTCAGGAGAATCCGGGGTTTTACGGCATACATGGATTCCAAAGCTTCCCTTGGGAATTCAAACACATGCGCTTCATAACCCAATTGTGCCAACTTGGTGGCGTAAATTCTAAGCATCATCTTGGAGTCGTCTACCGCGTAAACCAGAGGCCGAGTGGTCGGTGGGGCCATTTTCCCAGCCGCTTCTTCGGCCACTCCGTGTAACAAGTCCTCCCGTCCGACAGAAGAGCACAATTCGACAAAAAAAGTGACGGAGTCTTGGTCTTGGGCGTTAATCAGGTATTGCCTGGCGTCTTTAATGAATTCATTATCATCTGACAGAGATAAGAAAACCCCCTGGGCCCGGGCGTCAAGTATGGCTGCAGCCATCCCTTTTACTTCGGCCACGCGAGATTTTATCATGTTTTTTAGGCCGACAACCAGGGCGGGGCAGAGATTCCTTTCCACGGCTCCGGCCGCGGCCACCCGAACGTGGTGGTTGGAATCCATCAGTCCATTTACAACGCCCATGATGGCCCGGGCGGTGGGTAGATTTCCCAAAGCCTCATAAGCGGCAAACCGGACATTGGCATCTTCCGGATTTTTTTTCAAGAACTTCAGGATGGGGGTTATGGCCGACACGTCGCCGATGTCCCCAATCACGTTTAGGGTGTGGACTAACAGGTCTGGGTCGGTCTTCTCTAAATTGATAAACAACAGCGGCAGGACCCTGGGCCCGATTTCCAGCAAGTGGGCCTTGGCAGTGCTCCGCAGGAAAACAGAGGAGGATGCCAACAAGTTGATTAATTTTGATATGGCTAAAGAAGTTTGGATTTTGGCCAGCTTCTGAAGAATCAGGGCGTCGGTTTCATTGTTCCGGCCGAGCGAATCGGCCAACCGGGCTATGGCCAGATCCCCTCGAACCTCGGCCATGGCGTTAATCGCGGCGGTAATCAGTTGCTTATCACCGGCATAAAGATATTCATTCAAGTATGAAACGGCTTCGGGGCTGCCCAGGTGGCCCAGGGCGACCAGGCATGCCTTGAGTTCGGATGTCACATATGATGTTTTAAGAATATTGTTGATTATGGGCAATGCCTCGTCCAACTGGAATTCCCCGGCGATTTCAATAAACATGGTTTTCACCGGGATACTATCATCGGACAATATCTGAAGCAGTGTTTGGTGGTGATCATAGAACATCTCGATCAAGGTCAGGTAGAGTTTCAGCCTGACATCATCGTCCAAACCCTCACGGGAGGCGAAACGCCCCAACATAGGCAGGGCCAGGGGAGAGTCGCTCCGCCGAACGTAGTCGAGGGCGGTTAATTGGGTGTCTTTATCCACCTGACCGAATTCCTGAAGGACGGCGGCCAGCTTAATTTCATCGCGTTCTGCCAGGCAAAATTCAATTTCATTTAGATAAGCTGTCTGGTCAAAGTGCCGCATTTTTTCTCCTGATGGGGTGATGGGTTGTTGACATGACTGGCCCTAATTTAAGCCAACTATCGCCAAAAAACAAGCGTTTTTTTTGGGGCGCGGACGAGAAAAGCGGACAAATTCTTGACGGGCAACCGCTGACGTCCCCCGAAAAGTCCAAGACGCAGGGCCCGGAGAAAGAAAAAGAGGACCCCAGAATTCTTCAGCGGTTGGATAAGGCAATTAATCTCAGCCCATTAATGTCAAGACACGCCCTTTATGTCCTCAAGTCTTTAGCGTTAGGCGAGGTTGCTTTTTTGACGAATAAGTTAGATTTGATGTCGGACTGGTCTAAATAGCCTTCAAGAACTGAAAGGCTTATTTCGCTCAAATCGAGGTTCAAAGCTTGCCCCAGCCTGGCCGACAAGCTTGACCGGACTTTCTCAACAGGCGGGCATTGACCCAGTTCTGTGGTTAAAGATGTCATTTGCACGTCTACCAGGCCGCAGGGCCGGATCAATTGGAAATGAGACATGTCCGGATCACAATTCAAGGCCAATCCGTGAAAGGAAACCCGATGCCGAACGGCCAACCCCAGCGAGGCGATTTTTCTGGGGCCGATATACACCCCGGGATACCCGATTCTGCGGCCGGCCGGCAGATCCAAATCGGCTAAGGTGGTGATAATTCCCTCTTCTAATCGCCGGACGAATTCCTTCACGCCCCATCCCATCAGACCTAAATTCAAGATGGGGTAGGCCACCAGTTGACCTGGTCCGTGGTAGGTGACGTCGCCGCCACGTTCCACCCTTTCACATCCGATGCCCAGCTGCATCAGCCGGTCTGGAGAGGCCAACACGTGCTCCCACCCGGCGTGCCGTCCCAGGGTGATGACCGGATCGTGTTCCAGAATCAGGATGGTGGCGGCCGTATCCCGGTCAACCACTCCCTGATGAATCTTTTTTTGCAAATCCCAGGCGGTCCTATAGCTCAGCCGCGGTAGATTGATCAGGTAGCCCGGGCGACTACTGGGATACGGTCTTGAAATCATGGGTTGTCCCCCTACAGAGACTCGAAATAGCGTTTGAGGGAAGCCGCTTCCCGGTCAATGTCCCGAAATTGACCGGCGGTGGCCAGTCCGTTCCGGATAACCTGATCAAAGCAGTGCTTGTCGTTTGTCATCTCCACCACCACTGCCTCCAGCGCCCTGCCCAGGGCCAACAAGTCCTCATTTTCTACCAGGAAGGAATTCTGCTGTTTCCCCTGGCCGACCATAAAGGCATGGCCACCCACACCGGCAAAACCAATGACCAGACACCCGGCCGACATGGCCTCCAAGACAGAGATATTGGCTCCTTCCTGGGAGTTCGCGGTCAGATATATTCTTGACTCTATTAGTTGGCGGGCATACTCGTCCTCGTTCAGGTCTTGTAGTCTGGCCCACTGGTAAGACCTCACCGGGCCTGCTTTTCTCTCCTGAATTCGACGGAGGATATCCCCGACGACCGATTTCCTGGACATGTAAGCAATTTTATTTATTTTTTTGTCAGGTTGGGAGGAAAAGCGAACAGTATCAATATAGTCATCAATCAGAGTCACAGGCAGGCCCATACTCCATTCTACAAACTCTTTAATCACTGGTGAAGGGGTAATCACCTGAGTAACGCCATAGTCGGTCCAGTCTTCCCCCGGAGGCAGACACCGATAAACATAGGACCAGTTTAGGGGAATGATAACTCGAGTGACTCCACTGTGCCGGGTAGCCTTGATGAAATCGATCATTCCTTCTGGAAAAACTAAGACATCCTCTGTCGTGAATCCTGGTTTGTCTTCCAGCCAAACGACTGGGACCTGATACCCATGCCAGGTCAGGACAAAACCTTTGGTCTGGTGAACAATAGCGGCGTGGAATCCTAACCGGTTCAGTTGGAAAACATGCCGGTAGAGGAGCTTGGTACCGCCGGATGGTAGAGAAAAATCAGGGCAAAAATAAAAGATCCTGCGCATGGTCCGCCTTTCTTGCCGGCCTGGTGGGAAAACGTTCTGGGCAGAAGTTGGTGATCCAGAGGATGGCGTGACGGTAAGGTTGTCATCAAAATCAATTCTGAATAAGTCGTCACCGGCATAAGCTTAAACTTGTCTTATATCATCTTTTTATCAGAAAAGGTGTAAATTTTTAGGTCGAACCCCAAGGGCCGGGGTTAGGAACTATTATGTTCAGGGTTCTCACTTCATCACGGTCGGTTTAATTCCGAGGGCTAACTAACGATTTTTTCTTATCTTGCGTGACGCTGAAAAATGACGGAGCAGGCCGACCCTTTTTTGTTTGGCGCCAAGAGGCAATTTATGATAATCTTAATATGATTACTGGTGGTCGATAATTTTTGATAACGATACTCAATACCATAAAATGTTCAGTCGCTTTAATGGCTGTAAATGTATCCGGGGCACCCCCTGTGACTCGAAGACAAAAAAGCGGGGAAGAAAAAATGAAGCGTCAGCACATCCTGGTGGCGGAAGATGAGAAAACCACAAATATTACCATTAGTTTTGTTCTGCGACAGGCAGGGTACCGGGTTACCTCGATAGAGAACGGCCAGGAAGCGCTTGACCAGATTGTTAAGCTTAAGGATTCGCCGGACCGGGTTGATTTCCTGGTTTCAGATATTCAGATGCCAGGCTTAACCGGTCTCCAATTGATCGATCGGTTGGAGGAAATGAAGATAGCCATCCCCATCCTGGTTTTGACTGGGTTCGGAGATAAGGATATTGTCATCGAATTAATGCGCAAAGGCGTTTCGGAATACCTGGACAAGCCCTTCGAATCGGGTGAATTGGTCAAACGAGTTTCCGGTGTTTTGGACAAAGCGGAGAAGCTGTGGGCTGAAAACCAGGCGGTGGCAACTCAGATAGAACAAGAAAAAGCCCGCTTGAATCGGGAACTGGAAGCATACCGGCTGAATTTTGAGAAGCTTCGAAAGCAAGTGGACCTGGCTGTGGACGCGTATCAAAGCCTCGTTCATATTCAACCCGATTTGGATCTGGTTAATGTTGTTTATCGCCATCAGTCGCTGGCCGATCTGGGTGGTGATTTTTTTGATATCCGGAAGACAGCCGCGGGATGCGACATCTTGGTGGCTGATGTCTCCGGCCATGACATGGGGGCGTCATACCATACCGTGTTGCTGAAGGCTTTTTTCGACGAAAACAGCCGGATTGGAAAAGACGGACGGGATTTTTTCCGAATCTTAAATACCCAATTACTTGAGCACGGCAAGAATGAACGGATGGTCACGGCCATTTTTGTCCGTCTGGATTTTGCGTCCAGGCAAGGAGAAGTGGTGACGGCCGGTCATCCACCGCTGATTAGGTTGGATAGTCAGGTAATTGTGCCGCAACCTGTCTACACCGATGGCGATGTTCTGGGGTTAAGTGATCAGGTGGATTTTGAGAGCCGCACTTTTCCCCTGGCTACCGGGGATCGCCTTTTCCTTCATACTGACGGGTTTGTGGATGCTTACCGGATTAATGGCTTGACTGGGGCTAAAATCAAATTCTCCGAGGCTGGATTTGACGACCTGATTAATAAATACCGGAAGCACGCTTTCCCCGAGATGGTTGACGCGATGTGGCGGGATGTGCTTGATTTCTGTCGAAATAAACCTCACGATGACATGCTCTTGGTCGGCTTGGAGATTAGATAAATGGATGTCGTGATGTCTGGTGTTGGCGAACGAAGGCTGGCTTGGAATCTACCGGGAGGGAATCTCAATCGAGGCCGCGGGAATTGAGACTTCGGCTTTCGGTGGTATAATATTCTAGGAGAACAATATGTTTAGTGTGAACGAAGAAATCGAGGCAATCACCTTTAGGCTTACCTCGGAAATGCGCCTGGTCGATCGAGTGGTTCGAGACGTGGCTGAATATCTAAAACAGTATGATGTTTCCGAACTGGCCAATTTTAATATGGTTCTGAGGGAGTTGCTGAACAATGCCATTGAACATGGGAATAAGAATGTGGTTGAACGTCTGGTCACCTGCTCCGTGGAACACCTGCAGAATACGCGGTTCAAGATAACTGTAGAGGACGAAGGAGTTGGATTTGACCATAAGAAGGTAGATTTGACCATTCCGCAAGACCCGCTCGAACCCCGCAGTCGAGGATATGGGTTGATCAATGCCTTCGCCGATGAAATAGAGTTTAATAAGACCGGCAGCCAGGTTACGGCGTATTTTAGCTTCACTTCTGAAACGGGTTTTAAAATTACGGAGGAAGACGGCTGGCAGATCATCTCCCCGACGGGGGACGTCACCTCAAGCGTGGTGGATAAGTTTAGAACCCTCTTGATTAGTCTAATTGACAAAGGTTACACCCGGTATAGATTCGATCTAATCAAAGTGGAAGACATAGACTCGGTCAGCCTTTCAGTATTCATCTTGTTTGCCAAGATGTTGACCAAACAAAAGACGCCGGCTGAACTGGTGATTGTAAATGCTAATAGGGATTTGGTTAATCTATTCCAAATGACCCGACTGAACAAGGCTTACCGGGTAGTGACATCAACCAGTAACCCCAACCCCTAACTCGTAACCCGTAACAGTTAATGAATCCTCCCAAGCTGCGCCGATAGTTTAAGGAGATAACTCGATGGATTTTGATAGATCGTTGATTGACGAGTTTGTGGCCGAGGCTAAAGAACATTTAGAGACCATTGAAGATGATTTCCTCGATTTAGAGAAACAGAAGGACAATCCGGATTATACCCTGGTAGATAAAGTGTTTCGCGCCATCCATTCCATCAAGGGTGGCGCCGGTTTTATCGGCCTTAATAATATAAATGACTTGTCCCACAACATGGAAACTCTGTTGTCGATGATGCGTTCGGGTGATATCAAACCCGAATCCAGGTTCATCGATGCTTTGCTGGCCGGGGTGGATCTGCTGAGCTCGCTGCTTGATGATGTGGAGAACAGTAACGAGATTGACATCTCCGAAATTAGAGAGCGGCTAATCTCACTGTTGGCCAAAGAAATCTCGCCGGAAACCAAAACTGAACTCGACACCAACGTGACCCTGACTAATGGCGGAGGGCGTGATCTGGGCTTTCAAGTAAACGAATTTACCTTAAAAAATATAACCGCCTCCAAAAAATACCTCTATGTCTTAAAGTACGACCTGAATATTCTGGCCCAGCAACAGGCTAAGAGCCCGGTGGCCTTGATCAAGGATCTGTTAAGCACTGGAGAGATCGTGGATGCCAGGATCGAAACCTCCGGCGATGATCTCCGGGCCGGCTTGCCCACCGGTCCGTTACTCTACGAAGTGTTGTACGCCTCCATTATCGAACCGGATATCATCCAGTTGGCCACGGGAGTAGCACCGGACGATATAATTAACGTGAACCTGGCCGGAACATCGCCGGCAGCCTCGGCCAAGCCTGCTCCAGCGGCTTTCAAATCCATGGCGACAGCTGCGCCCGCAGTTCTCCAGGCCGCACCTGTCACCCCCAGTTACGATTCATCTGAAAAAATACAACTGCCGAACGGAGAAGAGAAAATCCTATCCGGAGACTTAGATCGGCTGTCTGACTCTGATACCGAAGGCGAAGACCAGGAAGCCAGGCCTGAATCCGTAAACGGGGAGCGAGACACGGATTTGGCCGCGGTCGCTAAAATTAGAGGGGATCGGCCGGGAACTATTCGGATCAGTGTCGATATCCTTGACAAGTTAATGATGCTGGCCGGAGAATTGGTCTTGGTCCGGAATCAACAGTTGCTGGCCGTGGATAAGACCGATCCGGTGGCCCGGTCCGTGGTCCAACGACTCGACATTGTGACCTCCGAACTGCAAGAAAGTATTATGCGCACTCGAATGCAACCGATCGGGAATGTTTTTGGAAAATTCCCCCGGATTGTCAGAGAACTGGGCAAAAAACTGGGCAAGCGCATCGAGATTACCATATATGGCAATGAAGTGGAATTGGATAAGACCATCCTAGAATCCCTGGCTGATCCATTGACCCATTTGATCCGGAATGCCTGTGACCATGGCATTGAACCTCCTGATATCCGTGCTAAATCACGAAAACCGGAAACCGGACATATTGTCCTGCGGGCCTCCCACGAAGCCGGCCAGATCAACATTGAAATCAGAGACGACGGCCGGGGGATAAGCGCCGAACGGGTCAAGAAGAAGATTCTGGAGAAAAAGCTCAAGGGGGAAGCGGAACTGGCCCAACTGAGCGAAAAGGAAATATTGAGCTATATTCTGTTGCCCGGTTTTTCCACGGTGGAGGCGGTGAGTGATGTTTCCGGCCGGGGAGTGGGTATGGATGTGGTCAAATCCAGCATTGAGAAACTCGGCGGCACGCTGGATCTGGAATCCAGACCGGGCGAGGGGACGACGGTTTTGCTCCGGCTGCCCTTGACCCTGGCCATTATTCCCTGTCTGATCGTCATGATGGGTGATTATCGATATGCCATTCCCCAGGTCAATTTGGAAGAACTGGTCTGCTTATATGACGAAGACGTGGTGACTAAAGTCGAGTACGCCGGAGATAAAGAAGTGTTTCGGCTTCGGGATCGGCTCTTGCCGCTGGTCCGGCTATGCGAAATTTTGAAAAGGCCCCAACCCTTTACCGAGGATGTCCGGGCCGATATTTCGGAGAGCTATCGGCAGGAGTACGAACAAGCTTATCGGGAATATCTGAAGATTAAGAAATCAGGGACAGACTCGGAGGTCCATTTTTCCTGGTCGCTGAATTTCTGTGTCTTGAAGGTCGGGGCCAGCCGGTTTGGTTTGATCATCGACCGGGTGATCGGCACGGAAGAGATAGTGGTTAAACCCATGCATCCCGCGGTTAAGTCCTTAAGCATCTATTCCGGGGCCACGGTCATGGGCGATGGACGGGTGGCCCTGATCTTGGATATTGAGGGAATTGCCAAGCATGGGGGCATCTCCCTGGAAGGCGCGGCTGAAGAGATCATGGACGTGCCCGACAAGGGGGCAGGTGATGAAGAAACTCAAACCGTCTTGTTGTTCAAGAATGGACTTGAGGAACAATTCGCGGTGGCCTTACCATTGGTCAAGCGGGTGGAGCGGATCGAGGCCGCCAAGATTGAACGGGTGGGCCAACGGGAATACGTGACCATTGATGGAATATCCACACTTATTTTGCGGTTAAATGATCATTTGAATGTCACCCCCACGGCCGAACGAGAGGAGATGTTCCTGCTCCTACCCAAACACATCAAGAAACCCTTCGGCATTTTAATGTCCAGCATCATTGACATCGAAGAAACATCTATTGAAATGAATACGGAAAGCTATATGGAAGACGGCCTGTTGGGTACGGATATCTTGCGGGGCCACATGACCTTGTTCATCGATATCTACCGACTGATCGAAAAGGCGGAGCCGGAGTGGTTTTCTGAGCGCCGGTTGAAGACGCCGCCGCCGGAAGAGGTGCGACGGATATTATTGGTTGAAGACGCCTCCTTTTTCAGACATCTGGTCAAAGGCTACTTAGAGGCGGACGGGTATGAAGTGGTCATGGCTGAAAACGGCCAGGTCGGCCTGGATAAGTTCAATGAAAGTAATTTTGATTTGGTGGTGTCCGATATCAATATGCCCATTATGGACGGGTGGGAAATGGTGAGAAAAATTAGAAGTGGTTCAAAGAATCGTAATGTCGCCGCCATCGCCCTAACGGCTTTGGATTCGGATGAAGACCGGGCCAAGGCCAAAAAAGTCGGATACAACTGGTATCGAACTAAAATTGACCGTGAACTCCTCCTTACCACTGTGGCTGAAGCTATGCAAAAAGGGTAGGGGACCGGAAAGGAGTCTGATATGATGGAAGCTGTTAAAAGCGATGAAATCTTTGAGACGGAAAGAAAGCGGCAGTTTTGCTCCTTCTGGCTGTCTGGGCGCCTATTCGGGGTAGATATTCTGGATGTCAAAGAAATTAATTCCGAAATTACCTTCACCCCGATTTTTCATGCCTCCAAAGAAGTTAAAGGATACGTCAACATTAGAGGTCAGATCCATCTGGTTATCGACTTGCGGTTGTTGCTGGGTTTTGAGCGGGCTGACGACGTTGAAGGCCGGCGGCTGATAATATTCAAAACCAAAGTGGGAGAGCCGTTCGGGGTTCAGGTGGATCGGATTGGAGATGTGGTTGAGGTGACCGAAGGTCAGATCGAACAGCGGACAAAGGTGGATGATAAGTTAGATCGGATTGTCGACTCTGGGGACGTGATCGAAGGTGTCTGCAAGCTCAAGGACCGGCTGCTAGTTATTTTGAATGCCAAGAGTTTCTTGAGAATAATAGAGAAGGGTCGAGGGCGTTAACCGGTTGCTGGTTGCTGGTTGCGTGTCTCGATCCACAGATCAATGGTTATCGTTGCTAATAATCATTCGATGGTGACCAATAAGTAGTTCCTAACTAGCAACCGGCCAGAAATAACCAGTAACTTTTCTAATGAGACAAATCAATGAGACAAATCATAGAGGGAGAGAGCCATGAGCCTCAGAACCAAGATACTGGCGGTGAGTGGG
>JADFXK010000072.1 GCA_015233625.1 Deltaproteobacteria bacterium
GCGGAGTTATGGGATTGAATATTGCAGATGGATGATCGGCATAAAAGTTAGCCTGATAACAAATCATGGGAAGTGTAAATAATGGGTGATGACTCCTACGTACTTGAGAAGCTAACCACTGGGAACTATAAGAATCTGGCCCTGGATCCGGGGGTGGCTTTAGCCAACTTGAATATCTTCATCGGCCCCAATGGCTCTGGCAAGAGCAACCTCATCGCCGCCTTGAAGTTTCTAAACCAATGCGTGGCCGGCCGTCCCGACGTCGGCCGAGGAATAACCGGGCTTGAAGAAGCGATGGATGCCTTAGGTGGAACCAAGATTCTAGACGCTACCGTTCAGCGCCCGGCTGTCGTGACTCTGGCCTACCAATTTGGGACCGAAGATGCAGCCATACTGAGTAAGCTATTGAAGCTGGAACTTTGGACTGCATCCGGTCAGCAGCCTGTCACCAAGCAAAAAGAGACTTTGGACGATGTGCATGAAGAAGGTCAGCCGGGATTTGACTATAAGTACGTAATAAATGAACCTGACCAGGAAACCACCAAGGGGTATTACTATTGTCGTCTCGAAAATGACGTCTCCATCGGCAAAGTAGTGACTTTTACCTTTGTCGGCAATCGCTCGATATATACCCCATCTGAAGATGAGCTGGCCCTGGTTCGGGTTTCAGATTGGGCGAATATGATTTCTCAAGAGTTTCAACCATCCGTTGATCTAACGCGTAACCTGGTCCGCACAGTCAAAGGTTGGTGGTTTTTCAATGCCAATGAGATGAGTTTGCGCGAAATCAAGGAGTCGGAACCGAAGATAGGCGGTCGCGAAACCCGGCTCTTGCCTTCCGGTGAAAATCTGGCTCTGGTTCTGGAAAATCTATTCAGCGAACATATTGATTTTGAGGAAATCCTAAATGACGCCATGAAACATGTTTTACCATTTACCAGAAAAATCAGGCCAATCAGGTCGGGTAGAATGCGATTGACCATAGAGTGGCACGTTCAGGGAGTGAAGGAGCCATTCTATTTAAATGAACTATCTGATGGGACCATCCGCATTCTATGCCTGGCAACTACCCTGCTGGCGCCTGATTTGCCGTCGCTGCTGGTGATTGAGGAGCCGGAGATTGGTCTCCATGTAGCCTGGATGCCCCTATTGGCGGAGTGGATCAAGCGAGCGTCCGAGCAGACACAAGTCATCATCTCCACCCATAGCCCGGATCTGTTGGACCAGTTCACCGACTCGGTGGAACACGTCCTATGCTTCAACAAGATGGATCAACACCACTTCTCGGTCAGGAGGCTAACTCGAGAGGACGTGGCCGAGCACCTAACTGAAGGCTGGGAGTTGGGTGATCTGTATCGAGTGGGCGATCCCGATGTGGGGGGATGGCCATGGTAGTCTGGCTTTTTGCCGGAGGGGGAGAGTCCGAGATCGAAGGTTTGGGTTAATTGGTGGAGAACATTTACCAGTATTTATGGCATGATGATAATTAATCAATTCTCATGTCGAATTTAACATAACTGGAGGAATTTAATGGACAATCTGCTTGACGTGATCAAATCGAGACGAAGTATCCGGTCGTACCAGGACAAGGACGTTCCAGACGATATGCTGAACTTGGTCCTTGAGGCCGTCCAATGGTCACCCTCCTGGGCCAACACCCAGTGCTGGGAGGTAGTGGTGGTTAAGGAGGCGGCCGTGAAACAGAAACTTCAGGAGACCATGGGTAAGGGTAATCCGGCCACCAAGGCCATTGTGACCGCCCCCATCGTCCTGACCTTGTGCGGTAAGCTGAAGGGCTCCGGATACTATAACGGACAGGTGACCACCAAGTTTGGAGACTGGTTTCTGTTCGACCTGGGCATCGCCACCCAGTCGCTTTGCCTGATGGCGCACTCGCTAGGGTTGGGGACGGTGATTGTGGGGCTATTTGACCAGGATAAAGCCAAAGATGTGCTGCAGGTCCCGGAGGGGTATGAGGTTGCAGTCATGATTCCGCTAGGTTATGCGGCTAAAGAGGGCTCCCCCCCGAAACGCCGGGAGATCGGTGAATTCAGCCATAAAGATAAATTTTAGGTTCTTAATCGAATTCGGGCAGATTATCTCGCGGCCAATTTCTTGTTGTTGGCTTTGCTCAAGTGATCAGCCACGGCCAGGACCGTGTTAACATAGGGGGTACTGCGGTTGTAGCGGTAGATGGCGTCCCGTTGTCTGTCTGGGTTATCCATGTCGCCGTTCCAGCCGTGTCCCTGGATATAATGGCCGGTGCTGTAAATGGCATCCGTCATCTTGAACAGGTCACCCCGGCCGTCTCCATCTGCGGCAACGCCATATTTAAGGGCATTGGAAGGCATAAACTGACAGATCCCAATCGCTCCGTAAATGGACCCCGGGATGGTCAAGGGGTCTTGTTTATTGGCGTCCGCATACTGGAGCAGAGCCTTGAATTCCTGGTAGGCCCAGTCACCTTTTTCTTTGGCCCGGTCTTTGAGCCAGTCCCGTCTTTCCGGGTCAATCGGAAGGTCGTTAAGATATGTCTCGATGTTGCTGAAATCGGCACAAAGAGCCATACTGGATAAGACCACGAAGGCTTTGTCTTTTCCCAGGTAGCTTCCGAACCCGGTTTCAATCATCAGGATCCCCACGACCACTTCACCGGGAACGCCGAATTTCTTCTCCATCCCCTGGAGATCCGTTTGATGCGCGAAGTAGAATTCTCGCGCCGCGGCCAATTTTTCCGGCCTCAGAAAATTTTTGTAAACCTGGCGGGGAGAGACAGCCTTGGTCAGTGTTTTTCTCGCCGGCAACCGATCGGCCGGGGGCAAAGCCAGCTCGGCTTGGATCTGCTGGAGCAGGGCCTCGGATGGAGTCCCGTCGGTGGTCAGGCCATGCGCCTGTTGAAAGGCCGTAATCGCGGCACTGGTGTTTTCTCCGGCCAGGCCGTCCACGCCGCCGGGGGTATACCCCAACTCCGTCAGGCCGGCTTGGATTTGACGTGTAAGTTCCGAGCGGTAAGCCAGTTTGTACAATTCCCGCAGCTTCTTGTTCATGGGCTCCGGATCAAAATTGACGTCAGGCCTTAGAAACAGCTCGTTGAGTTTGGCTTCATCCCACCCATCAGCCATTAACCGGACCATTAGCGGCGCCCATTGTTTGGCTTGGGGTGCGACATACGGCACCCGGGGCGGAGGAGCGGGCTTGGCCACCGGCGCCATTTCCTTCTGAACCGGCGGCAGCACTTTTTCGCTGGGAGTGGCACAGGCAAAAAGAGTCATCATGATGACTATCAGCGACCAGAAAGGCAGGCGCCGGACGCGGAAACAACAGTGTTTGGCTATAGAGCAAGAATTCATGATTATTCATCTACTAATGGTGGTTAGGGGATATCGTCAGACCCGCCTTCGGGACTTAATTAAGCAATCGAATGGTTCGGACCCTATCACAGCGGGGCGGATCATGCAATGCAAAATTTCGTCGTTGGCCGGGAGTTACAGTAGGCCCAGGGCTCGGCAATCTTAAACTGTCATTTTTTTGATGAGAAAACCGAGACCAGGTCCCGAGTTGGTCCGGCAAATATCTTTCGGGTGGACTGGTTAGTCTAATGACTCAAGTCTATCTTTGTACTTAAGATATTCATACCAGAACACTGTCCCACCCAGAATCAAGAAGTGAACGGCAAAGAAAACCAGGCCGTCCTTCAGCTTGACATATTCGGTCTCCCGGAAGCAAGTCAGGCCCAGGAAGAAGACGGCCAGGTTGAGCCAGTAAAAAACGCCGACAATAATTTTTTTGGTCTTGTAGGTCATATCAGGCCTTTTCTATTCTTGACCCCGCCAGGGGTTTGAGGCGTTACAGGAATTGCTAGAGAGTTGTTTGCATACGCGGTCGCGGCCTTCAGCCTTGGCTCGGTAGAGAGCATCGTCGGCTCTTTTAATGATCGTGTCGATAGTCTCGTCGCTTGATTCCCCGGGCACGAAAACACTCACCCCGAAGCTGGCCGTAATGGGAATATGGGAGGATCCATCCGGGGCAGGGATCCACAACGACTTCAACTCGTTGCGGATATGTTCAGCCAGGGATGCCACGCTATCCAATGCTAACCCCGGACAGCCGGCAATGAATTCCTCGCCGCCATATCGACCCACAAAGCCTGGTTCGCGGATGTTGTACTGCAAGCAACCGGCAAATTCTTGAAGCACCAGATCCCCTGCCTGGTGCCCAGAGGTGTCGTTGACTGTCTTGAAGAAATCAATGTCAGACAGTATTACCCCCAAAGGGTGACCTTCCTTCCGGGATCTTTTGAACTCCGCATCCATCTTGTCCATGGACTCCCGACGGTTCCAAAGTCCGGTCAGACCGTCGGTGGCGGCCATGCGCATGATTTCCCTCTCCAGATTGATGATCCGCTCGCCGATGCGGACCCGGCACCGAAATTCATCATAATTGAACGGCTTGATGACGTAATCGTCGGCCCCAGCTTGCAGTCCCGCGATGATATCCTCCTGGTTGCCCAAACTGGTCAGGATAATTATGTAGATGTAGCTGGGCTTGGTGGCGGCCCGGACCATCCGGCACACCTCTATGCCTTCTTTGCCCGGCATGACCCAGTCCAGGATGGCAATGTCGGGGCAGTCATCCTCCTTGAGCACCTCCCAGGCCTCGTCGCCGTCTTTGGTGGTAATTACCTCATACCCCCATTTGGCCAAGAAGGATTTCAGCATTCGCCGGGTCACAGAATTATCATCAGCAATTAGGATCCGCATACTATTCCTGAGGTGCGAGCTTCGGGTTGCGGGTTGCGGGTTGCGTGTTGCGCGTTACGGGGTGCGTGTTACGGGTTGCGGGTTGCGTGTTTCATGTTGTGAGTTTGTCGCTGGGTTCGACGCAGGAATAAAAACGTTTTTGAAAGCGGCTGTTGTCTGCTACTTTTTGAAAGCAATGAGCAACCAGTAACGGGCAGCCGGCAGCCGGCAACACGTAACCCGCAACACGCAACTCAATGTCATTAAGTTAAGGGTACTGAGCGCATTGGAACCATTTACCTCAGGGTGGCGCTTCGCTGACCCTGGGCTAGATTGGGTAACCCCTCCGGGGTATTCGTAATGGTGGTCTGGTCAATGGTGTGCTTAGCCCCGGCAGTGGATTTTCAGGACAAATCAGCTCGTTCCGGTTGGCTAAGCACATTTCCCCGAAGGGGAAAAACAATCTAGCCCAGGGTCAGCGAAGCGCCACCCTGGGTAATGCGAAAACCAAGCCGGAAATCTTAAGTTAATGGCATTGACACGCAACTCGCAACACGTAACGAGTCCCATTAGATAGAGGCGAAATCCTGATTCTTGACGGCGGCCACCTCATCGAGTCGGGAAACCGGGGCGGCAAAAGGAGCCTGCTTGACCCAACCCGGTTCTCGGTCCAGCCTGGAGACGATATCGATCATGATGTCGGCAAACAGATCCAGCGTTTCTTTGGACTCGGTTTCGGTCGGCTCGATCATCAGGGCCTCTTTCACGATCAGCGGAAAGTAGACGGTGGGCGGATGAAAGCCGAAGTCTATCAAGGCCTTGGCAATATCCAGGGCTGAGGCCCCTTTATTGGCTAAGTTTTTGGCTGAGAGGACGAACTCGTGCATACAGGTCCGGTCGTAGGGCAAGTCGTAGTATTTCTTTAGTTTGTGCATCAGATAATTGGCATTGAGCACTGCATTTTCGCTGACCCGGCGCAGCCCTTCCCGGCCTAAGGCCAAAACATAGGCATAAGCCTTGACCAGGACGCCGAAGTTCCCGTAAAAGGGGGCGATGTAGCCGACGGATAAGGGCCGGTCATATTCCAGGGCGTAGGTTCCGTCGTCGCGCTTAATCACCAGCGACACAGGAAGATACGGGGCGAGATGTGCCTTGACCCCGACCGGTCCGGCGCCCGGCCCACCTCCACCGTGGGGTGTGGCAAAGGTTTTGTGCAGGTTGAGATGAATGACGTCGAAACCCAGGTCCCCCGGCCGCAGCCGGCCCAGGATGGCGTTGAGATTGGCCCCATCGTAGTACATCAGCCCATCCACCTGATGGGTCATTTCGGCGATTTTGGCTACGTTTCGGTCGAACAGGCCCAGGGTGTTGGGGCAGGTGAGCAGGACGGCTGCGGTATCCTGATCCAAGGCCCGTTCAAATTTGGCTAAGTCCATCCCGCCCTGGTCGTCCGAAGGCACCGAAACCACCTCATAGCCGGCAATGGCCGCGGAGGCCGGATTGGTCCCGTGGGCCGCATCCGGAACCAGGACCTTGGTCTTGTGGTTGCCCTTGTGTTTGTGGTAGGCCGCGATGATCATCATCCCGGTCAACTCACCGTGGGCTCCGGCCAGCGGCTGGGTGGTGAACTGGTCCATTCCGGTGATCTCGGCCAGGAGTTGGCTGAGTTCGTAAATGACCTCCAGCGCCCCCTGGGTCAACATCCCGCCTCGCCGTAATTGCGGCAACAGAGGATGGAGTTGGGCGAACCCGTCCAGCCCGGCCACCTCCTCAAGGAACTTGGGGTTATACTTCATGGTGCAAGACCCCAAGGGATAAAAGTTGCCGTCAACCCCGAAGTTTTTCTTAGACAGGGCCGTGAAATGCCGGACCACGTCCAGTTCCGACAATTCCGGTAACTCGGCCGGGGCCGCCCGAAGATAGGCCTCCGGGATCCGGCCTTTTGTCGGCACATCACCTTTCGGAGGAGTCACGCCCCGTCGTCCCGTCACAGATTTATCGAATATTAGACCCATGCTTTCCCCTCTCTTACCTTTAAGGGTATATTGACCAAGACATAATAATATGTTGTAAATTTATTTAGTTAAACATAAAGACCTGGTAATGAATCATTTAGAACCGGCTTTAGTCGCTTCCTGATGGCGTATCCGTTGGTTAAGATTATCAATCCGCGTCTGCCCCATGAGGTTACCGGCTTTAGCCGCCTTCTCGTACCAATAAAAAGCCTTCTTCCGGTCATAATCCTTTTCCAGCTCGTAATCTCGGTCATAGATCAGGCCTAACTGGAGCATGGCCGCAGCATCGCCCTTCTCCGCCGCTGGCAACCAGTGGAAGGGATGGGTCTTGGGCCAAACTGGCGGCCGAAGGTTTGATTTGTATAGATTTCTAGTTGGCTCAATGGGTTGCAGCTCCAGTTGGTTGAGCTTAAGGTTGTATCTTTGCTCCGCCTGCTTAATTCGTTCAGCCAGGGGTGATGAATCATATAAGAAAGATAAGTCCCACATTCGAACGCCCTCCCGAGACAACGAGGCGATGGTCCGACCGTCGGGGGAAAACCCAATACTAATAACGGAGCTTGTATGCCCCTTCAGCACCGCCATCTCCTGACCTGTCATGACGTCCAACAGCCGAATGGTCTTATCCCCAGCCGAGGCCAGGGTCCGGCCGTCGGGTGAAAAAATGACACTATTAACCCAGTCTGGCCCCTGCAGTACACCCTTCTCCCGACCTGTCATGACGTCCCACAGCCGAATGGTCTTATCCCCAGCCGAGGCCAGGGTACGGCCGTCGGGTGAAAACCCGACACTGATAACCCTTCCTGTATGTCCCTTCATCGCTGCCTTCTCCAGCCCACTCGGGACGTCCCACATCCGAATGATATTATCCCCAGCCGAGGCCAAGGTCCGGCCGTCGGGAGAAAAGTGGACATCAATACCACTTTCTGTGTACCTCTTCAGGACTGCTTTCTCCTGACCGGTCATGACGTCCCACAGCCGAATGGTATCATCCCAAGACCCCGAGGCGATGGTCCGGCCGTCGGGGGAAAAATTGACAGTAGTAACCAGAAACGTATGCCCCTGCAGTACCGCCTTGGTCTGACCGGTCTTGACGTCCCACAGCCGAATAGTACGATCCCAAGACCCCGAGGCTATGGTCCGGCCGTCGGGGGAAAACCCGACACTAACAACCCTTTCTGGATGCCCCTGCAGTACCGCCTTCTCCTGACCGGACTGAACGTCCCACAGCCAAATGGTCTTATCTTCTAAACCACGACCTGACCATTCGGCGATGGTCCGGCCGTCAGGGGAAAAGAAAACACTACTAACCCCATTTGTATGTCCCTTCAATACCGTCTTGGCTTGACCGGTCATGACGTCCCACAGCCGAATGGCATTAGCTTCACCTGTCAAACCCGAAGACCCCGAGGCTATGGTCCGGCCGTCAGGGGAAAAGCAGACACTAATAATATTGCCTAGTACCTTGAGTACCGCCTTCTCTTTACCGGTCAGGACGTCCCACACCTGAATTGTACTATCTGTACCTGCCGAGAACGGAGACCCCGAGGCTATGGTCCGGCCGTCGGGGGAAAACTCGACACTAGTAATCATGCCTAATCCCTCCAGTACCACCTTCTCTTTACCGGTCAGGACGTCCCACAGCCGAATGGCACTATCTTTACCTGTCAAGCCCCTATACATAGAGGCGATGGTTCGGCCGTCGGGGGAAAACCTAACACTATAAGCTCCCTTTGGCCTCTTCAGTACCGCCTTCTCTTGACCAGTCTGGACGTCCCACAGTCGAATGGTATTATCTCCAGACCTCGAGGTGATGGTCCGGCCATCGAGGGAAAAACTGACATTATAAACCGCGCCGTTATGCCCCAGCAGCACCTTTTTCTCCTGCCCCGTCTGAACACCCCAAAGCTGAATGGACCCGTCCCCCAACCCCGAGGCCAGGGTCCGGCCGTCGGGGGAAAAACAGATAGACTTAACATCGCTTGAAACCCCCTCCAACGCCATCTTCTCCTGACCGGTCTGTACATCCCAAAGCTGAATTTCGCCCCAAGACCCCGAAGCCAGGGTCCGGCTGTTCGGGGAAAAGTTGACAGTACTAATACCGTGCATAGCCCCCTTCAACATCATCTTCTCCTGGCCAGTCTGGACGTCCCACAACTGAATGTAGTGATTACGCTCAAGGGTAAAACCTTCTGGCGCCCATGCCATTGTGAGACCGTCGGGAGAAAAACTGACTGCAGGAGCACGATCGGCCATATGACATTTCGGTATCGCCTTCTCCTGCCCAGTCTGAGCATCCCACAGCCGAATGGTCTCATCTCCTGACGAGGTTAGAGTTCGGCCGTCGGGTGAAAAACTGATACTATAAACACCTCCTGTGTGCCCTTTCAGAACCGTCTTCTCTATACCGGTCTGGACGTCCCACAACCGAATGGTCTTATCCTTCGACCCTGAGGCCAGGGTCCGGCCGTCGGGGGAAAAGCTGACACTATTAACACCTCCTGTATGCCCTTTCATGACCGAATTCTCTATACCGGTCTGAACGTCCCACAACCGAATGGTCTTATCTACTGATCCCGAGGCCAGGGTCCCGCCGTCTGGGGAAAAAGCCAAACAATTTATCGAGCCATCATGTTGAACGGCGGATGGAGACGAAAATATAATCGGATAATCTGGAAAGCTGATTATATTGCCTACGACCTGGCTGCGGGGTGAACCGGCCATGCGGGGGTCGAGGTTTTCCAGAGTCAGGAGGGAGTAAAGCCGGACGGAATTATAATCACGGTTTTTCAGGGCACTATCTGCTTTTTCATTAAACATCAGGCCCAAATTATGTCTGGCTTCCCGGAGCCGATCATTTGCCTCCACCGCTTTTTGTCTGGCTTTCTTTGCACTTACCTGGGCGATACTCTTCTGCTTGTAGGCTTCATTTCTTTGTTTGTCAGCCTCCTTTGCCTGGAAATAACTCATCAACCCTAAACCGGACACGATCAGGACAAACAGACAGACGGCCGTTCCGCCCAAGACCCGCCATCTGTGGCGCTTTTTGGCCGCATACCACTCGCTTTGGTGGAGAAATCTCAGCATCTCGAAGGATAGATGAAGTCGCTCTCTATAGGGCGCGATGTAGATCAGATCTTGGGCGTCGAGAAAATTCCCGCGGTTGAGATATTCTTTGTAGCGATTCTCAATGGTCTGCCGGACCACAATAATTTCCTGTTCCAACCCGCTCATCCATTGATGAATGGTCAAGGCTATCGTGTCGTGACGTAGCTCGAAAAGCTGATTATCGGGGTCTTCTCGGATAATCCGGTCATCGATCAGGAGATTGATCAGCTGCTGAAGGTCATTTTCAGAAATTGGCGGTCCAAATTGACTTGAATTATCAGCAACATCACGGATGGAAATGGCCCACCGAGTGCCTTCCGAGGTAACCATGGTCTTGAGAACCTGTTTTAACTGGTCCGTGTTATCATGGGCGTTAACTTTATCTTCGACAAACCGGCCCAGGATGGACTCGATCCGGCCCAGCTCCAGATAGGACTTCAAAGTCAGCACCGGTGAGTCGGCGGAGACCTCGATGGCCTGATTATACAGTGTATCCAGGGCCACCTGGAGGATGGGCAGCTCCACCCCCTTGCCCCCTTTCGTCAAGGCATCCAGCAGTTCCTGGGCCAACTTCGGTTCGACCCCGATCCCGAGCCTGGAGCACGGCCCCATGATGGCTTCCTGGGCCTGGCTGCGGGACATCCGTCTGACCCAGAGCTTGTTTTGATAGATCTGAGGAAAGAAGGATTCCAACTCGGTCATCCGGGCCAGGTATTCTTCCCGAATGAGGATGACTACTCGGATGTTGATATCTGCGTCCAACCAACCAACTAATTCCTGGATGAACCGCTCTCGGACAAACTGGGGCGGCAGGATAAAGAATTCTTCGAACTGATCAAACAACAAGACAATGGTCTTACTCTTGATGAAGGCGGCTTCCCGGAGCAAATCCAGATAATTTTCCGGGATCGGCCGGTCCGTGAAAGATACCTGTCTTAGAATTTCTTTTTTTAGGGATTCCAAAGGGTCAATGGCCGAACGGATGCTTAGGAACAAGGCGTCTTCGGGGGGGACAGATGAACGGAGGCCGCACTGGGTTAGAGATGTCTTACCGGCCCCGGATTCACCGTAAACCAGGAGCAGCCGGTCCTTGTAAAACTTATAATAGATCTCGGCCACTTCCGTTTCCCGGCCGAAAAAGATATCTTTATCTTCCGGGCCATAGGGATCAAGGAACTTGAAGGGCGTTTTTTTTCCTTTTTCCTTCGGCCTGGGCTCCACAATGCCGCGGATGAGATCATCTAAAGAAAACATATCATCAGGATGATCAGTCATCAGTCTTCCCCCGCCTGGTTTTAGTCGTGAACAGTCCAATAATATTTTGAAGTTCACCCATCAATTCATTATCAGGACGATCAATTTTGTCGTTGTGGTAGCAGGCGAAGTATGCAGGGACGTGGTGATCATCCAGGCCATTGTAAAAAAAGATGTCCGGGGCCTTCACGGCTTCATCGGCATAGATCAGCAGGGGGGTTAAATTCATGCATCTTCGATGCGCCTGGTCCGTCAGAATGACGGCCTGGGAGTCCATATAAAATTCGAGTGATTTCCGGCCACCGGAAAAAGGGTTGGCCTTGCCCGTAATCTGACTGATTCTATGGAGAAAAATTGGCTCTTCTCTTCTCTTTTTGTTGACCTCGATCTGACGGACAAATATCAACTCGTAATTTAGCAGGAAACGCGAACCTTCCAAAACCTCTTCCAGCAGCGGATAGCTGTCTCTGCACAAATTTTTGTAATCAGATGTGGTGACACAATTAATCTTGTCGTGAGCCAGGCCGTTGCGGATGTCTTGGAGCTTGCGCAGGGCAGTGGCGGGATCGCTTTTCACCGAAAGACTTCCAAAGTAAAAACCATATAGTTCGGATATGGTGATGGTCACCCGATGGTCATGAAGGTACTTGAGCCCTTCCCGGAGATAGGTGGCCCAGGTCCCCCAGGTCGGTCTTTCAAAATGTCTTCTGAACTCATGGAAGATGGGAGTAGGCGTGTTGCCCGAAGCTTCGCAGAAATCCCGGCATTCACACAGGACTACCAGGCCCAAAAACCTACAGATAGCCTCGGCCGTGGCCAGGATACACCTTAGTCGCTGCGGCCCGGGATCAAGGTATTCGTCCGTCCTCAGCCTGATAAAAGAAGATATGATGGGATATGGAAATCCGGATTCAATTTCCCGCAGATATCTTTCTTCCATCGTTGACTGCTCCCTCAAAATGGTTTAGACGTTATTCTATCCTTTGAGCCAGTTCATAGAAGTCGTCTATGGGATAGAAGAAGTGTGGAATCAGCCTTCTCTTTTGGCAGAGTCAACATCACTCTGTAATGTTCCGCTACGCTCTTAACACTGGAGTCTCCCCGGGCCGGGATGATCTCAACGCCTTTTCCATAATGTTGGGCGACTAATTTATCCAACAAACGAACATCAAGCCCGTCGGGTTGTCCCTCACAGATTAGGTAATTATAACCCATTAGATTTGCTCATTCCGATGGTCTGTTTCCAGGTCTCCCAGGTCAATGACCGCCTCCTGGGGCATGACATCCCGGAGATAGGGCGAGTGCGTGGTGAAGATAAATTGATTCTCAATACCTATTTTAGGCAATATGTTTAATAGCTTCCTTTGCCAGACAGGATGATGGTGCAGCTCTAATTCGTCAATCAACACGATGGATTTGTTTATATGTTCAGTCACCATTTTGATTAGAAACAGGAGCATCATCTGCTCGCCACTGCTAAGTCCCTCATACCCGAACTCGTAACCATTGGTGTCGAAACGGATGTCCAGGTCATTCAGTTCAATTCTCGCCGCGCCAATGATCCGGTGCGGAGCGCACAGCTCATTGTATTTTTGCTGAATTATCTTAAATTGATCCAATTGGTCGGGATCGAGCGGTGGAAATTGTGACTGCACGGCTAAGGCCAGTAAGATGGTCCGGGGATCTGTAGTATACCTGTCATCAGTATTTGAGTCATTGGTCTGTTGAATGATTTCCCAGAGGTCACGACGAATTGTCTTACCCATTCCGGTTCGTTGCTGATCGAAGGTAAAGACGCCCCCTGTCTTTTTGAACCAGCTAATGTCAGCCCGCCTTGTGGACACCAGTTTGGCCGCGGTGGCTCGACCGTCGAAAAGCTTCCAACAATTCTTGGGATGGCTACGGGAAATGGCCGACCTGGAGTCGTGCCCGGGAAAGGCCCATTCTATGGTGACTTTTTCGCATTCCGGGATGTAGTCGTTTCGACCAGAAAGACGGAAGAGTTGTCTGGTCGCTTCCACTTCGTCGGGTGAGAAATGAACAACCGCAGTAACTTTGGCCTGGATCGCGCCACGGCGCACAATGGTACCGGGACTTAACATGCACCCGGGGCGGAGGGTTGTAATTTTAGTGAGGAGACCAATGGACAAGGCGATGGCATCCAAGACGGTGGTCTTGCCGCTAGTGTTGGGGCCGACTATGGCGGTGACCTCGTTGACACGGCCCAGTGAATCGGTGAAGTCCAGGTCCAGGCTTTGAATGTGTCTGAAGTCCCTTATGGCCAGACTCGCCAGGTGCATCTGTCCCTACTCCTTAATGTTGATATTTCGTCGGGCGACCACTTTCGATGCCGTCTTTAGGTATAGTAAGTAATCTTAATCTGTTATGTTATGCTCAGGGATATCAGGGCTAGAGTTCCGCGGCCAGGTATTCGGCCAGCAGGCCGATTTCCTCCTTGGTCCGTTTTTCCGTGACCGCGACCAGCATGGACCGGTCCATATCATCATAATAGCGGCCCAGGGGGAATCCCGCGGCGATGTTCCGGTCGATCAGGCGGCCGACCACATCCCCGGCATCCCGGGGCAAGGTAACCACGAATTCGTTAAATACCGGCCCGTCGGCCACCGTCACTCCCGGAATGGCGGCTAATCTCTCCTTGGCATAGGCGGCCTTGTCCAGGCAGAGTTGGGCCGTCTCCACCAGTCCCTGCTTGCCCAGGAGAG